>CAZVFM010000135.1:0-7600 GCA_964626095.1 uncultured Roseivirgaceae bacterium
GGCGTGTTTTTACCCATGTAAAACTCAAGAATTTTACTAAGCTGATTGTCTTTGGTAAGTATAACCGGTTGAAGTCTGATATTCTCTCCGATAAATCTGCCAAACTCTTCTGGTGAAATTTCCCCCAAACCCTTGAAACGAGTAATCTCCGGTTTGCTTCCCAGCTTATTCATCGCTGCCTGTTTCTCTTCTTCTGAGTAACTGTAAATAGTTTCTTTTTTATTGCGTACCCTGAACAGGGGTGTTTCCAGAATATATACATGACCCGCTTTTACCAGATCAGGAAAAAATTGCAAGAAGAATGTCATCAATAGAAGGCGTATGTGCATGCCATCCACATCAGCATCTGTTGCAATAATTACTTTGTTGTAGCGCAAGCCTTCAAGTCCATCTTCGATATTAAGCGCATGTTGCAACAGGTTGAACTCTTCGTTTTCGTATACGACTTTTTTAGTTAACCCATAACAATTCAGCGGTTTACCACGCAAACTAAATACGGCCTGGTTTTGCACATCGCGTGATTTGGTTATCGAGCCACTTGCTGAATCACCCTCGGTAATAAAAATTACAGTGTCTTTACCTCCTTCGCCTTTATCATTGTAATGAAGGCGGCAATCGCGTAATTTTTTATTGTGCAAATTTGCTTTCTTCGCACGCTCGTTGGCTAGTTTCTTAATACCTGCAATTTCTTTGCGTTCACGTTCAGATTGCATGATGCGTTTCATGAGGGCATCAGCTACTGATGGATTTCGGTGTAAATAATTATCTAACTCACGCTTAACAAAGTCGTTTACGAAAGTACGGATAGCCACACCCTCTGGTGCAATATTTTGAGAACCTAGTTTAGTTTTCGTTTGCGACTCGAATACCGGCTCCTGCACACGAATGGCTATAGCCGCCACTATGCTGGACCGTATGTCGGTGGCATCAAAATCTTTTTTGAAAAACTCACGCACAGTTTTTGAAACCGCCTCTCTAAATGCAGACAAGTGTGTACCTCCTTGAGTGGTGTTTTGTCCGTTGACAAAAGAATAATATTCTTCTCCGTATTGATTACCATGTGTCATGGCTATTTCAATATCTTCCCCTTTCAGGTGAATGATAGGGTAGCGATTGGTTTCCTGATTGGTTTTGTTTTCAAGTAAGTCGTGCAAACCATTTTTAGAATGGAATTTTCTACCATTGAAATTGATAGTCAACCCCGCATTGAGGTAGGCATAGTTCCATAACAGGTCATCCAGGTACTCTGGAATGAAATGAAAATTTTTGAACACGGCATTATCTGGCTCAAAAACAATCAGCGTTCCTGTTTTATCTCCATCTTTAGCAATTTTGGAATCGCTGACGATAACTCCTTTCTTAAATTCGGCTAACTTTGTTTTTCCTTCACGAAAGGATTGCACTTTAAAGTAATTTGAAAGTGCATTTACTGCTTTGGTACCTACACCGTTTAATCCCACAGATTTCTGGAAAGCAGTTGAGTCGTACTTACCTCCGGTATTGATTTTAGAAACACAATCCACCACTTTACCCAGGGGAATGCCCCTGCCATAATCGCGCACTTCTACCCGATGATCGGTAATTTTCACATCTATGGTCTTGCCATAGCCCATCATGTGTTCGTCAATACAGTTATCAATCACTTCCTTCACCAGCACATAAATGCCATCATCTTTGGCAGAACCATCGCCTAGTTTTCCAATGTACATTCCATGGCGTAATCGGATGTGTTCTCTCCAGTCTAATGATTTAATGCTGGCCTCATTGTATTCAAAAAGTTGGGTAGCCATGACGTTTAAAAAATGAATTAAGCATGCAAAAGACTAAATATAAGGTCAATTTTAAGATTCATGCAACGATCATCATCAGGGGCATACCTACAAATTTAAAAGAAGTATGATTGTGTAAAGTCCTGATAATAAGATTATAATAAGTAGATCTTGTGGATTAGACTTTAAGCAAAAATTTTCTGACAAGGTTATAAATAGGCCATAATACTACCCATGTACACAGAATTCCTAGTGCCGCAAAGAGTAGATAACCAGAAAAACTGAAATCAATCCGCTCCGGACTATTGTATAAATTGATGAAATTCATCGAGGTCATATAAAAGAAATTCAACGAAAGCCCAAGACCGAAAATCCAGATCAGTAAACCCTCCTCTCCAGAATATTTCCTGATACGATAATAACTGTAAACCAGAAAATTGGTCAATGCCGACAAACCCAAAAACATATAAAAGAATGCTTCCCTACCTACTAACATATACATGTTGCCTCCTTGCAATACCTCCACTTCTTCGGGCAGGCCGGCATACACGTACATAAGCACAACCATATATACTAAAACAGAAACAAACCACACCGCTTTTAATATCTTTGAGATCATCTGGCTAAATTTGTTGCAAGTTAATAAGAATAATTTCTTGACAGATTGCTAAAATTATGAACATAAGTATTTGCTATGGATTTTAACCCAATAGTTTTATCTATTCCTATTTTCTTTATTCTGATAGGTATAGAGCTGCTTATCCAGCGTTTCAGTCATAAAAAACTTTATCGGCTGCAAGACGCACTCACAAATATTTCCTGTGGAATTACACAGCAGCTTTCAGGTCTATTCTTTAGAATTTTAGCCATTGGGGTTTACCAGGTGGTTTTTCATTATTTCGCACTGTTTACGCTGGAAAGAAACTGGCTGTATTGGATTGCCCTTTTTTTATTGGTCGACCTGGCTTATTACTGGGCTCACCGGATGAGCCATGAAGTAAATTTGTTTTGGGGCGGACATGTGGTGCATCACCAAAGCGAAGATTATAACCTTTCAGTGGCATTGCGTCAAAGCTCGTTTCAGGTAGTTTGGACTTTTGCATTTAACTTACCGATAGCATTATTAGGTTTTAATACCATTGACTTCGCTATTATGTCGGCATTCAATACCTTATATCAATTTTGGATTCACACGGAAACCATTGATAGAATGGGTTGGTTTGAAAAAATTTTTAACACTCCTTCCCATCATAGGGTACATCATGGTCGCGACCCTAAGTACATAGATAAAAACCATGCAGGCACTTTAATTATCTGGGATAAAATATTTGGCACTTTTCAAGTAGAAGAAGAGCGACCTACCTATGGCATTACCAAGCCCATTAACAGTTGGAATCCCGTTTGGGCAAACTTCAGTCATTATGCAATAATGGCAAAAGAGTTTAAGCAGATCCCTATTTGGTCTGACAGAATCAAATACCTTTTTTCTAAACCGGGCTGGCTTCCTGATTATATGGGTGGCTACCGGGCTGCCCCAGAGGTTGATAAATCGCAATACAAAAAATTTGATACCCCCAGTCATTATGTACTTAACTTTTATGTACTGTTTCAATATGCAATGGCGCTAATAGCCACCTCCTTCTTTTTGTTTAACCAGGATAGCTTCAACTGGACAGAGAAAGCCATCATTACTTCTCTCATCATTATTCTCATCATGAACTGTGGTGCACTTTTTGAAAATCGACAATGGGTTTGGAGAATGGAGTTGTTCAGAATTTTAGTTTATTCTGTGGGATGGGTAATTGTTACTTATTTAAACCAACTCTCTGTTTATCATTTTGTTGGCGCTGGGGTTTACGGATTGATTTCTTTGGTTTGGTTCATTTACCTCAAAAAGCATGCATTTAATTAAATTGTTAATCCTTTCATTCCTAATAATTATTACAGCCTGCTCAGGTAAATCTCTTCCAGAGCTAAAAGATTTTGATAAAGCTGTTTGGGTAACCGATAAGTTTGCGTGTAAAAATGAAAGAATACAGTTTAAGGAATCCTTGCAATCACAATTTTTGGCATTGAAAGGATTAAATGAATCAGCCATCATGAATCTGCTCGGAAAGCCCGATCAAAACGAACTCATGCAACGCAATCAAAAGCATTTTTCCTGGTTTATTAGTCCGGCACCTTCCTGTAAAGTTGGCCCAGAAATAACAACACAGCGACTGGTCATCCGATTTAATGCCACCGGATTTGCTCAGGAAATCGGCTTTGAATAGGGTTCGGGGCATTTCGCTTGCTCATATTTTTCTTTTTTACTATCTTCCTTCATTAATAAAAAAAATATGAGCGCGATTCAATTCCATCCAAATGAAATTTTCATCGTTTATAACCCCTCAACTTATGTGGGTAAACAGACCAAGGCCATTGCCATGTCAATCTGCAATCATATAAATGAGATTGATGCAACTCATAATAAATTAACCACTACGCTTTGGAAAGAAATTATAACTATGCTCAATGTTGATCCATCAGAATTATTGGATAAGTCAAGTGCAGAATATAAATCTAAAGTTGGTGATGATAGTTATACCATGACCGGCTGGTTAGATGTATTATCAAATAACCCTCATTTACTTACTGTGACTGTTGCCATTTTTAATGGGCAGGCCATCTTAGTAAAAAAACCAACCGATATACTTAAACTCGAAAATGCGTCCAAAGCATCAAACAGGGTGCCCCCGCACTTAAGGGAAGATGCTTAGGGTGTGATAAGGTGTTGTTCTGTTAAAGTGTTTAGGTGTTGATGTTCGTGATGTTAAAAGATTTGCACAAGAGTTTAACTCATCAAGGTATTGCCTTGATAGCTTCGTTTCTTTCTCTTGGCTGCCTCTATTTTTGCACGAAATATATTTACCAAATTATCCTTGCTTCTGTAATTTAATGGATATAGGAGCGAAGTTTTGAAATAAAAGTGATCACCCAATTGCTCAGGATAATACAAATTCACTTTATAAACTCCTCCCAAAGTCCCAATTTCAATTGATTCAATATTTTCTAATGGGATTACATAGTCCTGATCTTTTCGAAATACAAATAAGTATTCTTCATTGAATGCAACCTGTTGTAGATTGAAGGTCATTTTAATTAGCCAATTAAGCCCTGCTCCATATATTATGGTTTGGGTAAGTCCAAATACCAAACTTTCTCTAAATGATATTAAAGCAATTGAACCAAAAATCAGCACATAAAAACCATACAAAAAATATCTGTAGGGCCCCAGGAAACGAGATGAGAGACGAGTTAAATTTTGTTTCTGTGTCAAAGCTTAAAGTTTATATTTGCCACTCAAAATAGTAAGAAAATGAAAAATATAGCAGTAATAGGTTCTGGCACAATGGGTAACGGTATTGCCCATGTTTTTGCTCAGTTTGGGTATACTGTAGCATTGATTGATATCTCGGAAGATGCGCTCAAAAAAGCACTGGCTACCATTGAAAAAAATCTTGACAGGCAACTAAGCAAGGGGGCCATTACTGAAAATGTAAAGAAAACTGCACTAAGTAATATCAAAACTTTTACAGTCATTAAAGAGGGTGTAAAAAATGCAGAACTGGTAGTAGAGGCCGCCACCGAAAACGTTGAACTAAAGCTTAAAATATTTAAGGAAATTGATGAGGCAAGTCCTGCAGGCTGCATACTTTCAAGCAATACCTCTTCTATATCGATTACCAAAATTGCATCGGTAACCAAAAGACCCGACAAAGTAATTGGGATGCACTTTATGAACCCGGTACCTTTAATGAAATTAATTGAAGTGATCAGGGGCTACAACACAAGTGATGAGGTGACCCGAATCATCATGGAGTTATCCAGAAAATTAGAAAAGGTACCCGTTGAGGTAAACGATTACCCGGGCTTCGTGGCTAACCGAATACTTATGCCCATGATCAACGAAGCCATTTACTCATTGTACGAAGGAGTGGCAGGAGTTGAAGAAATTGACACAGTGATGAAACTTGGGATGGCACACCCGATGGGACCCTTACAACTTGCAGATTTTATCGGCCTGGATGTTTGCCTTTCTATATTACAAGTACTTCATAATGGTTTCGGTAATCCAAAGTATGCACCATGTCCATTATTAGTAAATATGGTACAAGCAGGTCATAAAGGAGTAAAAACGAGTACTGGTTTTTACCAATATACCTCGGGAAGCAAGGAGCTTGTTATTGCAGATAGATTCAGGAAATAAGTGATAATCCATAGCCGATGACTTTTAATCCATCGGCTATGGATTATATACTTTTGAGTAGTTATTAGCTTTTGCTCTTCAATAAATCTCTGATCTCTGTCAGTAGCAAGATATCCGCAGCGGGAGCTGCCGGTGGAGGCGGTGTCTCATCTTTTTTTCTATTAATTCTGTTGATCCCTTTGATCAATAGAAATATTGCAAAAGCCACAATCATAAAATCTACCACATTCTGGATAAACATACCATATCTTAGGGTTACGGCTTCTGTTCCCTCAGCAGCTTCTCTGATTGTTACAACCAAATCTTTGAAATCTACCCCTCTTAGTAAGGCACCCAACGGGGGCATTATCATATCATTAACCAAGGAGCTAACTATTTTACCAAAAGCCCCGCCAATGATAATACCCACAGCGAGGTCGATCACATTGCCACGCATGGCAAATTTTTTGAATTCTTGAAGCATATATTTTAGATTTAAGTACTTATAAATATACCTCTGGAATTTAAATCAACAATATTTTGTGATTAAACCTTCGGCAGATTTGATATCGAGAGAACGGGCAATTTTAAAATCCGCACAGGCTTTGTCCTTTTGTTTCATCACAAGGTAAAGCGAGCCTCTTGCTATGTATACATCTCCATAATTTCGGTTGATGCGTAAGGCATTATTATAGTCGGTCATGGCTTCAGGAAGTTTACCCATACGCTGATGAGATCTGCCCCTCATTTCAAAAGCTCTGACACTGTTCGGATTAAGTTTTATAGCGAAATCAAAATAGTATGCCGCATTGCCAAAATCTGCTTTGCGATAATATATCCCTCCAATGCTCATTGCCGCATTTACATTTCTATCATCGGCTTTGTACACTGCTTCAAAATCTAATAAGGCCTCATCATATTGCTCAAGTTCCTCATATGCCCTCCCCCTGTTATACAGAGTCTTTGCATCAGAGGGTTTAAGTTTTAGGTATTCGGTATACGCCTGAATAGCCTGTTCGTATTGTCCTTGCTTAAAAAGTAAATCTCCTTGTTCAGAGGTAGATTCTCTACATGACAAAAAAAGAATGAAAACCAGGTATATTAATTTATTAAATCTCATGTTATTAAAATCAGATGGTAAAGATAGCTGATGATGTAAACTTTCCGAGCAAATTTAATAAAGTAATGCAGGTTGGTTTTTCAAACCGTTAAAATTGCTGAGCTCAATACTAACGCTACCAATAAACATACGGGCCTCAACACGAAGGGGTACTTTGTTGTCATCATCAGAAAACCATGCAGTGATAGAATCTCTACCATTGAACAATTTATTGTCTGGCATCATTGGCGCCAGCCGGAGCGCCTTAAACTTACCTGCCTTTGTTCTAATAATTTCCCGACCCCGAAGTACCAATGGCAAATCATAAAAAGTATCCTCAAAAAAGCCACTGATGATTATTGTGTCACCATCATTGTACTTGCTAAAGTCCAATGTGCGCATAAAAAGGTATCCTCCAAGCAAATCCCTCATATGAATTTCACGGTCGGGATCAATTGGGTAGTGATAATATTCAGGAATTTTGTATTGCCCTTTTTTTTGATC
>CAZVFM010000136.1:0-7600 GCA_964626095.1 uncultured Roseivirgaceae bacterium
AGTTGTTACAAATGGCGTTGTTACTGGAATTACATTAACTTCAGGAGGCACCGGCTATACAACCCCACCTACTGTTGGACTGATTTCTGGTACAGGAGCAACCGCTACGGCCGCGCTATTAGTAAATGGTACGGTTACAGGTGTAGCACTTACCAATTCAGGCTCAGGGTATGTTACAGCACCAATAGTTACTTTTACTGCCCCGCCTGTGCCAGGTACTACAGCTTCAGGTACTGCAAATATTGATGCGGCAGGAAGAGTAATTTCAGTTACGATTACCGATGCAGGTTCAGGATATACGGCCAACCCGGGAGTTACCTTTGAAGCAGCTCCTGTTGGCGGTGTTACTGCTACTGGTACAGGTATTTATTCAGGACAATCTGTTGGGGCGGTTAGCGTAACAAACGGAGGTGCTAACTACACTTATGTCCCATCAGTTACATTTAGTGCTCCACAAAGAGCAAATGGTGTTAGGGCGCTAGGTACAGCAATAGTTGATGCTTCTACTAGAACTGTAATTGGTATTAACGTGACCAATGCAGGCTCTGGATATACTGCACCACCTACAATTGCAATCAATGCTGGTAGTGGAGCAACAGCACAGGCGCTCTTGAGTGGTGGTCCAATTATTTCTGCGAATATTACTGACCAAGGATCTAACTATGTGGCTCCTCCTATTGTTGAAATCTCCGGTGATGGTTTTGGAGCAACTGCTGTAGCGGTAATTGTTGATGGCAAGGTGGTTGGTATAGACATTACCGATGGAGGTTCAGGTTATACACCACTTAATACAACTATTACATTTATTTCTGGTTCAGGTGCACAGGCTTTCGCGTCTGTAGTTAATGGGGAAGTAGTTTCTGTTACTGTTGAGAATGGAGGCCAAAATTATACTGGTGCCCCTGTTGTAACCTTAAGTTCTACCATTGGTGGCGGTGCAACTGCCGAGGCCACTGTGGTAAATGGACAGATCACTGAGGTTACTGTAACAAATGGTGGGTCTGGCTATGTAGAGGGTAATACTCCAGGTGGACCAACAGGAGATAATTTCTCAGCATCCAGAGGCAACGCCATAAATACTAAACCCGGTTTGCGATATATCAACGAAGTTTATTGGGGAACAGGTATCAGGCAGCCAAACTAGTGCTTGCTAATATGAAAAAAAATGCCCGGCAAAACCGGGTATTTTTTTTATAAAAAACTTAAAATCTGTTTATAATTAAATGGACTGATCTACATCAAAACCTTCCAGGTAATCGGCCACTCGTCTTACCAACATTCCTCCCAATGAACCGTCTACTACACGGTGATCGTAAGAATGAGAAAGGAACATCTTATGTCTAATGGCAATGGCATCTCCATAAGGAGTCTCTACTACAGCCGGTTTTTTCTGTATCGCGCCAAGTGCCATGATGCCCACTTGCGGT
The DNA here is from genome assembly GCA_964626095.1 of uncultured Roseivirgaceae bacterium. GTDB lineage: Bacteria > Bacteroidota > Bacteroidia > Cytophagales > Cyclobacteriaceae > DAOLDI01. The sequence continues at coordinate 1,428 of CAZVFM010000136.1, forward strand.
TGCATGATAATGGGCGTACCCATTACATTTCCAAATGAACCGACATTAGAAATAGAGAATGTACCTCCTTCTAAGTCTTCGGGTTTCAATTTATTATCCCGCGCTCGGTTGGCAAGGTCATTTACAATTTTTGACAAACCTTTCAGTGTATATTGATCAGCATTTTTGATTACCGGAACAATCAAGTTGCCGCTGGGTAGCGCCACTGCCATACCAATATTGATATCTCTCTTTTTTATAATTCTTGTGCCATCTACCTGAATGTTAATCATAGGGTAATCTTTGATGGCATTAACCACAGCCTGAATGAAAATTGGTGTAAACGTGAGATTCTCCCCTTCGCGTTTTTTAAAACCATCTTTCACTTTGTTGCGCCAGAAAACAATATTGGTCACATCGGCCTCAACAAAAGAAGTGACATGCGGAGATATGCGCTTGGAGTCTACCATGCGCTCGGCAATGATCTTACGCATCCTATCCATTTCAATGATCTCATCACCCGCACTGATAGATGCCGGAACCATAGGTGCGCGACTACCACCGCTTAATGCCGATTGATGTACAGATTGTATGGTGACACCTAGCTTACGGTTTTGCAAATAATGCAATATATCTTTCTTGGTTAATCTGCCGTCTTTGCCTGAGCCTGATACAGTTTCTAATTCAGCAACGGGTATGTTTTCTTCTTTGGCGATATTCCTGACCAGGGGTGAATAGAAACGATTGCTCTTACTAAAATCAGCAGGTTTTACATGACCATTTGTGCCCCCCTGTGTTACTGAAATGACTTCTTTAACTGGCGTTGTTTTTTGTGCTGGGGCACTTGATTTAGGTTGTTCATTAACCCCTTCTGCTTCAATTATGGCTATGGCTTTTCCTACAGGAACAACCTCTCCTTCCTTGGCCAGAATCTCTTTTAAGACCCCTGCATGAAGCGATGGGACTTCTGTATCTACCTTATCTGTTGCTACTTCCAGCACAGATTCATCTTGTTCAATTTTATCCCCGACTTTCTTAAGCCAGGACAAAACTGTTGCTTCCATGATACTTTCGCCCATTTTGGGCATCACCAATTCCACTAGAGGCATGCTACAATCGTTTGTTGGCCGCAATTTAGCATTTTAGGCTTTTATCTCAACCTGTTTGGGCAGGTTAAGTCTTATCAGGTTTAATACCGCAGTAGTTGTAAAACGGATGTTGACCAGCCGGTCTTTGGTGAGTTGGAGCTTTTTGCAAATAGTTTGTTGGGCATCTGAATACGCAATCCAGATGGTACCCACAGGTTTGTCGATAGTTCCACCTCCAGGGCCAGCTATACCACTAGTGGCAATACCAATATCTGTCTTAAACAATTCTCTAACCCTTTTAGCCATTTCCCCAACCGTCTCCTCACTTACCGCGCCATACTTTTCTATGATTTCGGCAGGTACACCTAATTCTTCTGTTTTTATTTCATTGGAATATGGAATTATTCCTCCTATAAAATAATCTGAACTTCCTGCAATACTGGTAATGGTATGCGCTATGTACCCTCCTGTGCAACTTTCTGCAGTAGCCAGACTTAGCTTTTGCTTTCGAAGCATGTTTCCCAAAACCCATTCTATTGGAGTTTCTCCGTATCCATAAATAAAGCTTCCGATAAGGGGTTTGAGTAGGTCAGCTATTTGCTCAGTTTCTTTTTTGAGAATAGTATTGTCATTACCACTTGCAGTTAATCTTAACTTCACTTCGCCAAGTGTGGGTAGGTAAGCAAGTTTGATGTGAGCTGGCAGTGCGCCTTCCCATTTTTTTATTTTTTCGGCAAGAACTGATTCGGGTATGCCCACTGTGCGAATAATGTGATGATGAATCACGGGCATGGTGTAGGTATGCTGTAATTTAGGAATGATGTGTAGGTTCATCATTCGTATCATTTCGTGCGGTACGCCAGGCATAGAGACAAACGTCTTGTTGTTGCGATGAAACCACATGCCTGGTGCTGTCCCTATTTCATTTGGAATATATTCGCAACAAACCGGCAGAGCCGCCTGTAACCTGTTCAATTCTTTTAGTTCTCTTCCGCGACTTTGAAAAAAGGCAGTTAAGTCTTTGAGCGCTTGATCGTGCATCTCGATTTCACAATCAAAATACTTTGCCAGGCAAGGTTTGGTCAGGTCATCGCTGGTAGGACCTAAACCGCCTGTTATGAGAATAACATCAGCGCGTGCTTCTGCTTCTTTAAAAACCTGAAGTATTTCTTCTTCTGTATCTCCAATAGTTGTTTTTCTTATAACTCTCACACCTATTTTATCGAGAGCTATGCTCATCCACTGGGTGTTGGTATCCAGGGTTTGACCAAATAAAATCTCATCGCCAATAGTGATCAATTCTGCCTTTATGGTATTCATCTCAAAAAATCTTGCAATTTCACACTTCTAATTACTGAATAAGTACCTATTTTGTTCAAATCATACCTTGAATTTATGAAGACAGTTAAAATACTATTGATTTCAATGATTTTGACGGCTTGTACAACAGCGCAAATTAACCAGACATTGGGCGATTTGGGTATGTCATCAGGAAATAAGCCCTTAACCGCAGCTGAAGTTGCTGAAGGTTTAAAAGAAGCGCTCATACAAGGCACCAATAAAGGGGCTGATATAGTATCTGTTGCTGACGGCTATTTTAAGAATCCCTCAATAAAAATTCTTTTTCCACCGGATGTAAAAAAAGTAGAAGACCGGCTCCGGCAAATGGGTTTAGGGAATGAAGTGGATCGTTTTGTAATGACTTTGAACCGCGGTGCTGAAGAGGCAGCCAAAGAAGCCAAGCCTATTTTTGTTTCAGCAATCAGGGCAATGACCATTGATGATGCTTTTGCTATTTTACGAGGAGAAGAAGATGCCGCTACACAATACCTCAGGCGAACAACCTCTGTACAGTTAAAACAGAAATTCTTACCGGTAATACAAAGTGCCTTGGAAAAGACCAACGCAACCCGTTATTATTCGGATTTAGTAAGTACTTATAATAAAATTCCTTTGGTAGAAAAAGTAAACCCTGATCTTGATGATTATGCTTCAGACAAAGCTATTGATGGATTATTTTTTATGATTGCGCAAGAAGAAAAAAATATTCGCGAAAACCCGGCAGCAAGAGTAACAGATTTGCTGAAAAGGGTGTTTGGATCTCAACAGTAATTAACTTTCTTAACATTTATCATTTGATATGAATCTTTTCGAAAAACATAGACCAATACTAGACAAGGCCATCAAGGCTTTACATGAAAGAGCATTTTTTGCTGCATATCCTGAGCACCCTTCTCCTGCTGTTTACGGGGAGACGGCAGATGAAGAGGGAAGAAAAAAATTTCAAGCCGGGCTGAATAAAAAATTTGAAGAGCTTTTACAGGATGCATCAAGTTCATGGGCGGGACAGGAAGAATCTCCTTATTTGCAAGAGAAGTTAGGCATCAGTTATCCTCAATATGATACGCATACATTAGTAGAAAATGCAAAGCTTGCTTTTCATCAATGGAGAAAAATAAGTATTGATGACCGTGCCGGAATTTTAGTGGAATCATTGGAGGGTATGAAGAAACGTTTCTTTGAAATTGCCTATGCCACCATGCACACTACTGGGCAAGGTTATATGATGGCCTTTCAGGCTTCGGGTCCGCATGCGGCTGATAGGGCGCTTGAAGCCATAGCGGCAGGCTATGACGAACTGAAACGTTTCCCAGCCACTGCTTTTTGGGATAAGCCCATGGGAAAATATAACCTGCAAATCAATAAGGAATGGAGAGCTGTGCCCAAGGGTGTAGCTTTGGTTATCGGATGCGCAACTTTCCCTACGTGGAACTCGGTACCGGGATTGTACGCAAGCTTGATTACAGGAAATAGCGTAATTGTAAAACCGCACCCTGGAGCCATACTTCCTATAGCCATTGTTATTGCAGAAATTCAAAAAGTGCTGAAAGCAAATAATCTTGATCCGAATATTTGTCAACTAGCCGTAGATACTTTCGATAAGATGATCACCACAGAATTGGCTGAGCATAGAGATGTAAAGGTGATAGATTTCACAGGTAATTCAACTTTTGGTGCCTACCTGGAAGGGCTTGCAGGTAAGGAAATATTTACTGAAAAAACCGGAGTAAACTCTGTAATACTTGATTCGGTGGATGATGCCGATAAAGTTGCTGCTAACTTAGCCTTTTCTTTATCACTTTATTCAGGGCAAATGTGTACCGCCCCGCAGAATTTTTATATTCCCGAAAATGGCATTGATACACCCAATGGCAGGTTATCGTTTGTTGAGTTTGCTCAAAAACTTGCAGATAATATTCAGGGATTGGCAGACAATCCTAAAGCCGGGCCATTTGTTTTGGGCGCAATCCAAAATAGAAATACTTGTACACGTGTAACCGATGTTGAGAAAAGTGGCGGTAAAGTTTGGCTGAAGTCGCGCAGCATTGAAAATCCAATGTTTAAAAATGCCAGGACAGCAACACCCATGCTTCTTGAAGTAGCTGCATCAAACAAAGATGTTTTTTCAAAGGAATTGTTCGGACCAATTGCTTTGCTGATCAAAACAAAAAATACGAACGAATCTCTTGCTTTAGCCAAAGAAATGGCCATACAACACGGAGCAATTTCTTGTGGTGCCTATACTACTGACCCGGAAGTGCGTGAGCAAATCGCAGATGAAATGTCATTGGCCGCTACTCCAGTGTCGTTCAACTTGATTGGAGGTATTTACATGAACCAAAACGCTGCTTTCTCCGATTTCCATGTAACAGGGGGTAATCCTTCCGGAAATGCGTCATTCACCGATTCAAAATATGTAACGCGCAGGTTTACCTGGGTGGGACATAGGGAGCCTGTAAAGGCTTAGCAATTTTATCTTCCTGTTTTTTTAAAGCCCTGCATTTGTAAAAAATGAAGGGCTCTTTTTTAGATTTTTATTTATTTCGAGACAGATTAATTCCAACGGTTAGTCCGGCACGCAGACCAAACCGAATCCATTCTTCATCAATAATGAAGGTATTGTACGCGGGCCCTAAGAAGACATCAAAAGTAATTTTTTCTTTGAACAGTGCTTGCTTTCCAATGACGATACCTGCGCCAAAACGATTGCCATCGGAACCAAAGTCCATGTACCTAACAAAGGGTGCAATATAAAATCCATTCGGTGCGGGTGTTTCAGATAAATAAAATCGGTACTCAGGTGTAATGATGTAACCAAAATTGCTTACCAATGAAAAAGTAAATTGCAAACTACTTTCTTCATTGATGGTTGATTCAAAGGCCGCGGTGAAAGTTCTGGCTACCGGGCTTAAAATATTGAGTTTTAGTATCCTTGCTTTCTTGTATTCCTGCTCTTCAGCAAAATATACATCTTGTTGCGCAAATAACTGCCCGACTGTAGGCAAAGAAAGGATAAGAAGGAGTTTTAGTTTTTTCATGATTTTAGTTTTTAAAAGAACCATAGTTTGATCGCTAGTATGATTACGGCCGCCACCAAAATTCGTTTTATCCACCCATCACCTTTATCGGCACTCCATCGGCTGGCTACCCAACCCCCCAATGCCTGCCCAATGGCCAGGATAAAGCCTATCCACCAATCAATTTTTCCTTCCCATGCAAATACGGCAACCGCTACACCGGTGTAAATAAGCGCAGCAAACACCTTAATATAATTTATTTTCACCAGGCTCATACGGTTGATAAAACTCAAAGTGGCAATGACTAAAAAACCAATGCCGGCCTGAATGAATCCTCCATAGATGCCAAGAAAAAAAAATATGAATATGCCCAGTGCTTTCGACTTTATGTCCATGCGTTCATGGGCTTTTCCGTTCTTTTTGCTTTGGCCAAAGGCAATACTTAATACGACCCCAATCATGACTACGGCCAGTATGCGGTTAAACAGCACATCATCGATAGTGATGGCGAGCTTGGCGCCTATGAAACCCCCGAACAATGAAACCAATGCAAGATACAAACTGTAAGGCATTGGAAGTTCTACGCCTTTGCTCCGAAAACCACCAACCGCAAAAAGATTTTGAAAGATAATAGCTACCCTGTTGGTGGCATTGGCAACCACTGATGGCATGCCAAGAAAAATTAAAACAGGTAAGGAGATTAAAGAGCCTCCGCCTGCCACGGTATTGAGAAAGCCGGCTACAAAGC
>CAZVFM010000137.1:0-7337 GCA_964626095.1 uncultured Roseivirgaceae bacterium
TCAAATAGTTTATTTACAAATTGTCGTGCAAAAATACGGGATGCTTCAGAGTCGCTGGGGTAGTGAACGCCTATGATCTCCCTTGAATGTGCCATGTCGTAGGCATCCTTGATAAAAATATCTTTGAACTGAGGCGCCAATTCCTGGTAGATGTACGCATTGATGTACGAATTAGCCGCGTGTCCGCTGGGATAAGCTGCCCAATTGGTAATCTGTAAGGCTTGGAGTGATGGTTCCAACACAAAGGGACGCACTCTTAAATATTTATACTTATACATCCAAATAAAATAACTGGCATCCTGCCATACCTGAGCCATCAAATCGGCAGTTTTGGGAAGTGTTTCAGGATTGAACCAGGTGCCGATGGATCTTCCGATGTAAAATAAATTTTTTCTGTAATGGTTATATGCACTGTCTCCCGGACTTATGCGTGGATTATAATAGATATCCGCTTTATGCAAAGCAGACCTTATTTCGTCTTCGGTGCGTTGCTGCTGCAAATGCAATAAATAATTAAGTTCCGCTCTTGTTTGAACCGAACTATTGGCTGGAGGATCGGGCAAATCAAAATTTTCTTCTTTTATTTCCGTAAGATAGATAGGCTTCAAACTAAGTCTTCGTTCGGCCAATGACCGATCGAATGGAAATTTCAAGGTATCCATAGCTTCCACATCTGCTTTGGCAGACTTTTCCATTCCACTTAACTGAAGATAATGGCCTCGCGCTGGTTCTAAATTTCGCTTTTGCAAGGGTTGCTGCGCAGCGGCAAAGCCTGAACTCATCGCGAACAATACAACAAAGATGATTTGCTTTCTCATTTCCTGAATTTTTTACCGGGAGACGAACTATTTCACAAAAAGATGCAAGCTGAAACCACAAAAAAATCTGCGTCTAAACAATGTGAGCATCGTCATTAGGTTGAACGAATGATTTAAGAAGTTCAAAAATGATGTTTCACTAAAATAAAAATCGTATGAGCAATTCAATCGAAACAGGTGGCGGTTGCTGTGGTGGCGGCTGCGAATGCTAATGAAGTTAAGGAGCTGTGAAATGCAGCTCCTTATTTTATACTCGTGTTATACTCCTGCACATATTGCTGCGATTCGCAACCACAAGGCTGGCGGTCTTCACAAACAAGTACGTTTCCATACACATCGGTTTCTACACGATAGAGCGTCTCCAGTTTTTCTCTCAGCATGATGCGTGCGCGCTGTCCCCGAGTAAGAAATACCTAATCTTTGCGCTAATTCAAGTTGTGAAAGATTTTCCTTCTCTGTCAACTCCAATGCTTCTTTGTATTTGTGCGGTAGTGTTTTGATAAGCTCATGCAAGCAGTGCGCCACACAATCGTTTAACATGTGCTGCTCTGCCTCCCATTCTATATCTACCGGGTTGATATGCCTCGATTGTTTTCTGAAATGGTCGATGATGGTATTTCTGGCCACCTGGTATATCCATGCAGAAAGTTTTTCCGCTTCGCGCAATTGCTTGTTTTTGACATGCAGTTTTAAAAAGACATCCTGAACTATATCTTTCGCCAGTTCATCATCTTTCACCCTGCGGATTACAAAAGCCTTTAATTCGCGTTGCATCCTGGCCCAGCTATCGTATACCGATTTTTCCATATCGAACACATATTTATACAAATATAAGACGCAAACCCTTCCATAAAGACGCAACCTAAAGCGCCTTCCTCCTTAAATTTTTTCATGACCTTGGCATTGTTATGACTTAATTTCGCTCCATAATTCAAACAGGCTGCGTTTCAAGCATGGTCTTTGCTATATTGTATTGTTAAGTTCAAGCACTTCTCCAATTAAGAACACAATACGCAAACGAATGGAAGCGACCGCAATTGGCAACAGACTTTTACCCTCCGGAAAAAGAGCTGTATTAGTACTAAGCCTGCTCATCATTTTTATTTTGAGCGCAACCATTTTCCAGGATTTTTTACACGCCAGGCGCAACCACTACTCCTTTTATATTTCAGAATCCATGTTGTTCAATTCCTTCTGGCTCTTGTTCTTCCCGGTTTCTTTGCTTCATTTCTTTGTTTTCAGAAGAATTCACTTTTTATCAAAACCAAAAAAGATGTATCTCAAGGCCAGCCTCTTTGTTGTCCTTGCTTCTGTGATGCATATGGTCTTGTTTTCCATGCTCGTGTTTGGTCTTTCCTCTCTTTTCTTTAGTCACACCTATGCCATTGGCAAGGGGTTGAGCTATACCCTTTCACAGGATTTTTATAAATACCTTTTCGTGTATGGTGCCATTGCTTATTTCCATTTCAGAAAAGATGCAGCGCAGGAAGACAAGCCCGCTGAAAAAATTCCTGCGGTTCTGCCAGATAAAATTGTAGTGAGTTTGGGAAGAAAGAACATGGCACTGAACAGCAATGATATTTTCTTTATCAGTGCCTCCAGTCCCTATATCAGCATCAACACTGCCGACAAGAAAGTACTTCATACAGAAACCCTAAAATCCATCAGCAAGAAACTGGATAAAAATCACTTTATCAGGATACATAAATCCACCATTGTAAACCTCGACAAAATTGTTTCCTATAAATCCAGGCTCAATGGCGATTACGATATCTTACTCAGCAACCAACAACAACTCAGGTTGAGCAGAAACTATGTAAATACTTTCAGGCAGTATTTTAAGAATAATAGCTCATCGTCTTAGCTTATAATCTCATCAGGATAGCACATTAGATTTTGGTCATGACTTTTTCGGGCACACATTAGCTAAAAATTATAGCTCATGAAAAAGACTATCCTCAAAATACCCCATCTAATTGCACTTACAATTATTTTGAATAGCTGTAATGGTCAAATTGCAAATAATCCACAGGTAGGAACAAACACAAGTAATAAAACCACACTTGTTGGAGGCGGCTGCGATGGATGCGAACTGATGTATATAGGTATGCCGACTGTGATTTCATCTGTTGACACCAGTGCAGCATGGACAGAAAGTGGAACGAAATTATTGATAACAGGAAAGGTATTGCAACGCGATGGCAGAACACCTGCTGCGGATGTAATTATTTACTATTGGCAAACCAACGATAGTGGTCATTACCCATCAAAAAGCGATTTGGATAGGCGTGTAAGAAGGCATGGTTATGTACGTGGCTGGATAAAAACGGATGAAGAGGGGAAATATGCACTCTATACCATACGCCCTCGTGCTTATGCAGACGGTTCTGAACCTGCACACATACATATTTCCATCAAGGAGCCTGATATTGAAAATGAATATTACATTGATGATTTAGTATTTGATGACGACCCCTTGCTTATCCCGGCCAAAAAGAAAAGACCTTTTGAAAATCGTGGAGGAAGTGGGGTGCTACGCGTAGTGCTAGCAGAGCAAATGCAAATTGCGGAACACAATATTATACTCGGGCTCAATATTCCGAACTATCCTAAAAGTGTTATAAGCGCTAAACAATCAGGACTTGAAATAGGTGAAGAAAATCCTTCTTTTATTCCTTACCATGCCTATGGTCCGGACAAAGGCTCGCGCGCTTGCCCTGTTTGCAAGTACGGTCGCTACCATGGCATTATTTACTTTGTCGGCAACAAACCCAACTGGGAAGAAATAAAAAATTGGCTGAGTTTTCTTGAGCAGGAAAGCATTGCCAGAAGCAAATACCTGAAGGCTTACTTTGTTTACGGAAACGAAAAAAATTACAGTAGGGAAAAAAGACAAAAAGAGTTAGAAGAAATTGGTAAGGAACTTAAACTTACACACCTGGCCCTGACCTATGTTCCTTCCCTGGTGGATAAGGAAAGCGAAGTCAATCTGAATAAAATCAATCCGGAGGTAGAAAACACTTTTGTGATATACCGACACCGTAGAATTATCGATAAATACATTGACTTAAAACCCACGCAAGAAAATTTTAAAATGATATCGGCCACACTTGATAAAACCCAAAGCAAGTATGTCGATTTGCCGGAGCCGCATCATCAATAAGCATAATTGAATTTTAACTTGTGCTGGTATGCGGAAAGCCTAAAAAACTGGTGTATGCGTTTGTCTGACAAGCATTTCAGAAGTTATAGGTGTCTAGTCCTGAAATAGGTTTACATAAGCCAAGCCTCCGCAGAGTCCCCCTCAGGAGACGTTGCGGGAACTGAGAATTACCATTGACATCCACATTTATAAGGCAATAGTGCATTTATCAGTGATGTAACAGTATGATAGTAAAAATGAAAATCACAGTATAATGTGGTAATCGTTGCCGTTATGTAGGATTTGACTATTTAACTATTAAAATCACACTATACTGTGATTTTTTTTGCTTATTGGGGAAATGTAGACTAATTTAAGCACAAAAATCACATTATAATGTTAGTAAAGCAATTTGGGGAAGCTATAAGAAACAGAAGAAAAGAGTTGGGTATAACTCAACCACACTTAGCCGAACTTGCAACAGTAAGCACAAATACGCTGTATAAACTGGAACGAGGCCAGGGCAATCCTTCATTAGAAGTGCTGAATAAACTGGCAGAGGTTTTGGGCATGGAACTGACGATGAAAGTGAAAAGCTTGTCTGTCGACAAAGGAAATGAAGTATAAATTATATGAGAAGGGCAGAAGTTTATAGAAATGGGATACTTGCAGGTATTTTGATAGAAGAAAATTCCGGCCACTACGTATTTCGTTATGAAGATGTCTATTATGGCAATCCAAATTTGCCAGCCATAAGTGTAACACTCCCAAAAACCAAACAAGAGTATCATAGCGAATATCTTTTTCCATTCTTCAGTAATATGGTGGCCGAAGGAGCCAATCTAGCTATACAAGGAAGGTATTTAAAAATTGACGAAAGAGATATAATACGATTGTTAGGAGCAACAGCAGTAAGCGATACAATTGGTGCTGTTACCGTTAAGTTGATTGACAGAAAATGAATTTGAACGAAATAAAACATTGCCCATGTACATTAGCTGAGGGATTTAACACATATAGTCCTGCAGGATTACGGTTACTTTTCGCTCGTAAAAAAATAAGTCATGTTTTAGACTTTAATGCCCCAAAAATTGATGAAGAAGTGGCTGAGAAATTGCGACAAAACAGCGCAACAATTTCGATTAGTGGTGCACAGTTCAAACAATCACTGGTTGTTAAAAACAACAAACTCCGGCTAACGGACCCCGGAGAACCTGGTCAATTCATTTTGAAACCCATACCAATCAGGCCACCCTTTGGCAGAGAAGACGAGCTTCCCGCCAATGAACATCTGACTATGCAAATTGCCAGGCAGGTATATGGCATCAATACTGCAGCATGTGCACTCATTTTTTTTAAGAATGGAGAACCGGCATACATAACCAGACGATTCGACTATGCCGACAATAAATCCAAAATTGCACAGGAAGACTTTGCTTCCATAACTGGCAAATCAAAGGAAAAAGATGGTGATAATTATAAAAGCAACGGTAGTTATGAAGATATTGCCAAAGCAATGAAAATACATGTAGCAGCATATCCAGTAGAAATTGAAAAATATTTCGAGCGTATTGTTTTCAATTACCTGTTAAGCAATGGTGATGCACATCTGAAAAATTTTTCTTTACAACAAACCCAAAGTGGAGACTATTTATTAAGCCCGGCATACGACCTCATAAACACTTCCATACATATTCCTTCCGACAGTTTTTTTGCCCTGGAAGAAGGTTTGTTTTCAGAACATTATGAAACAGAAAGCTTTAGGGCGTTAGGATTTTATGCGTACGATGATTTTTATGAATTTGGATTAAGAATTGGCATGTTAGAAAATCGTGTTAAATACCTGCTAGACAAGTATCGAAACAAAAACAATCAAACTTACCTATTGACCCAACGCTCTTTTTTAAGCGAATCCATAAAAGAACAATACATCAATCATTATACAAACCGACTGAAAATGTTGAATAATTCTTTCTCGAAAAGAATATGAATTGAATTAAAAGTGATTGACTGATATCCCACTACTATCCGTACCCGGAATTGCCCGCCTCCGGTCAAACACACTTTCATAAGCGGACATCTGCTTAGCCATTAAGATTGCTAATCTCGCCAAAATCAAAGCTTTTTATTTTGGCACAATTATTAATACTACATTTAGGAATTAATTAATCTGATCATCGATGAAGAAATATCAACTGGGCGAATTTGAAGAAATTGTAATGCTCACCGTGGGCGTCTTATACAAAGAGGCCTATGGTGTATCGATTAAAAAAGAAATAGAGTCGCGCTTAAAACGCGGTGTCAGTGTGGGGGCCTTGCAGACCGCATTAAAACGGCTGGAGGCTAAAGGGTATCTCACATCGCGGGAAGGCGAGGCTACAGAGGAAAGAGCAGGGAGGCCGAAAAAATATTTCACCATTACCGCTTACGGCAAGAAGGCAATGGAATACGCGCGCAACACACGCGAAGAGCTATGGAATGCAATACCCAGGGTAGCGCTTGATGTAAAGTTCAGTTGACAACAATCTTTTGATTCACCTCTAAAAATAAATTTATGAAATCACTACTTACTATATGCGCATTCATTTTGTTATGTGCTTGCTGCTGTTCTACCCTGTTGGCGCAGAAAAAGAAAATCCTGATAGATGTAGCACATGGTCAAAAATTCTATAGCGACCCGGCTGTCCATACCCCAACCGAATTAGTACCTACCCAGCGACTTGAATACATGACGGGCGAGCTCATAAAAAACGCAGCCACTCACAACGCGGAGATCAAATACCTGAAAACATCCATTGCGTTAGAATCGCTTTCCAAAGCAGACTTGCTTTTCATTCACGTTCCCTCTGTAAAATATACAGATGAAGAATGTAAAGCCATCCACCAATATTTGGAAAAAGGTGGATCATTATTTATAGCCATTGAGGAAGACTATTGGGCAACGCTGGATCAGGTAAACGCAAACGACATACTATCGCCTTTTGGCATAAAATTCTCTTCCAACAATCCTGATAAATCAGTCGGAGGCCACGCCATTGCAGGCAACATCACGAAGAAAAAATATTCAATCCCCTTCCATGGAGCGCGATTAGTGGAGGGCGGCACACCATTCGCGTTTAGCAATCGATCTGAGCCAAGCTCTTTTGCAGTCTTCACCGAGATAAAGGGTGGCGGCAAAATCATTGCGATGGGCGAAGCTATGGTATCCCTTTACATGACGAGTTGGCAAGATGTAGACAATTATGAATGCGCTCCATTTATGGAGGATGTTATGGGTTGGCTTTTGAAATAATTCATTTCATCAGAAAAAATTGAAATCTAATTCAAAATATCCCCCCCGCCTCCCCCTCCGCTTCTTCCGCTGGTTCTGCCATCCG
>CAZVFM010000137.1:7347-7500 GCA_964626095.1 uncultured Roseivirgaceae bacterium
GTGATTGTCAATTGTTTTTTGTCAACTGTCAACTCTTAGTAAATAAAAATGAAATCAAAGAACAGACCACCCCAACTCCCCCTCCGCTTCTTCCGCTGGTTCTGCCATCCGGACTTGCGCGATTACATCGAGGGTGATTTGATGGAGTTGTAT
>CAZVFM010000138.1:0-7490 GCA_964626095.1 uncultured Roseivirgaceae bacterium
AATTTTCTTCATAAAAGTGGTTGTGTTTAGTTAATTGTTCTCTTTAAAATCGGGGGTAAAAATAGCCCGATTCCGTTAAAGTACTATTTCTTCCGCTTTTAATTATTTAAAAAGTATCTGGTTGAATTCTTAACGATTTTTTAACAGATTTTTGACAATCAATCACAAACACTTAAAAAGTTTAAAGCTTTACTTTAATTAAAAATCAACCCCAATGATTCAAAAGAAATTTTCCGCAATTATTTCCGTATTTCTTGCCTTTGTATCCACACATTCGTTTGCACAAGCCGACCTCAGTTACTATCTGCCCGAAGGAGTTGCTTATAGCGAAGCTATTCCAACACCCAAATCGGTAATTGGCCACGAGGTTGGCCAATGGCACATCAGCCATGACCGCCTGGTAAATTATATGTATGCCGTAGCAAATGCCAGTAACCGGGTTAACATTGAGGAAACAGGGCGCACATTTGAAACAAGACCACTCCTGCTGCTCACTATTACTTCTCCCAAAAATCATGAACGCCTTGAGGAAATCCGTCAGCAACATTTACTACTGACCGACCCAACCCGATCTGGCAGCTTAGATATTAAAAATATGCCCGCAGTAGTTTATGTTGGGTTTAGCATTCACGGAAATGAGCCCAGCGGCAGCAATGCAGCATTGGCGGCAGCTTATCATTTGGCCGCAGCACAAGGAGCAGAAATTGAAAAATTATTAGATGAAGTAGTTATTTTGTTTGACCCAAGTTTTAACCCTGATGGATTGCACAGGTTTTCAAGTTGGGTAAATTCGCGTAAGGCACAGCAGGTTTCCTCCGATCCTTATGATACGGAACACAACGAACCTTGGCCTGGTGGTCGCACCAATCATTACTGGTTTGACCTTAACCGCGATTGGTTGGTTGCCCAATTGCCGGAAAGTCAGGCAAGAGCTCTCTCATTTCATAAATGGAAGCCCAATATTTTAACTGACCACCATGAAATGGGTACTAACGCTACCTTCTTTTTTCAACCCGGTGTACCTTCAAGAAATCACCCCTTAACACCTAAAAAGAATTTTGAACTCACTCAAAAAATTGGTGAGTATCATGCCAAAGCGCTAGACAAAATTGGTTCTTTATACTATACACAAGAAGGTTTTGATGATTTCTATTATGGTAAAGGTTCAACCTTTCCGGATGTACAGGGTGCTATAGGTATTTTATTTGAACAGGCAAGTTCACGTGGGCATGCTCAGGAAAGTGTACATGGCCGATTAGATTTTGCATTTACTGTTCGAAATCAGTTTACTACTGTTCTTTCCACACTTGAAGCCGCACAAGGCTTACGCGAAGAGCTGCTTAGTTACCAAAGAGAGTTTTTTAAAAACAATTTAGCCGAAGCAGCCAAAGACCTGGTTAAAGGATATGTTTTTGGTTCTTCCGTTGACAAATACAGGAGCTATCATCTCGCTGAAATAATTGCACGTCATGATATTGATGTCCACAAACTTGCAAGTGCCCAAACCATCAACGGCAAGCGATACGAAAGTGAGGGTAGCTATGTAGTATCACTTAATCAAAAACAATACAGGTTGATTAAAAGTATGTTTGAAAAGCGTACTCAGTTTGAAGACAGTTTGTTTTATGATATCTCCAGTTGGACTATGCCTTTGGCTTTTGCACTTGACTACGAAGAGCTACGAGCGGTACCTGCCAATATGTTGGGAGAAAAATTTGATGCCGGTAAAAGACCTTCCGGTAAAATTATTGGCGGTAAAAGCGAGTATGCCTATGCTTTTGAAACTTATGGCTACTATGCGCACCGCGCCATGTATAGATTATTAAGTAATGGCATAAAATTAAAACTGGCAGACGCGGACTTCTATCATCCGGATGGGCGTAAATTCCCCAGAGGTTCTATAGTAATTCCTATAGGTGTGCAGGAAAAAGACCCGGAGGTAATTGAATACCTCATCAAAGAAATTGCCCTTGAAGATGGAATAGATATTTACGCATTCAATTCGGGTTTGGATTATAAAGGCATTAGCCTGGGAAGCCCAAGCTTCTCTAATTTAAGAGAGCCCAAGATTGCTTTACTCGTAGGCGATGGCGTAAGCTCTTACGATGCGGGTGAAATCTGGCATTTGCTTGATACTCGTTTTTATATTCCGGTAAGTTTAGTGCCTACCGATGTTTTTAATCGCGCCAATTTTAATAAATACAATACCATTATTATGAGTACAGGCTCTTACAATAATTTAAGCGATGCGGCTAAAGAACGCTTGCGAACATGGGTTCAAAATGGCGGTGTAATTATAGGATTGAAATCCGCATTGAACTGGTTAAACAACAGTGGCCTGGGAAAATTTGAAATGAAAAAAGATGAAAAAAAAGATGAGCCAGTTAAATCAATGGTGTATGCGGATATGTCAAATACTCTTGGCGCACAACAACTTGGCGGTGCAATTTTTGAAATGGAAGTTGATCTTACACACCCTTTGTTTTACGGATATTATAATAGTCGTTTACCTGTATTCAAAAGTGGCACCTTGTTTATGGAGCGATCGAAAAACCAATTTGGTAATCCGGCAGTTTATACGTCCAATCCTTTGTTAAGCGGATATATTTCAAAACCAAATTTAGAAAAGTTGAGAAATGCGGCTATGGCCGGCAGCTCATCGTTAGGCCAGGGCAGAGTAATTGGGTTTACTGAAAACTTAACTTTCAGGGCTTTTTGGTATGGAAGCAACAAGATGCTGATGAACGCCATCTTCTATGGTCACACCATAGGTGCCAACGCATCCAGGTAAAAAAATCCCAGCGAAAATTTTCGCTGGGATTTTTTCCTAAAATGATACTTACGATAAAATGCCGGTTATAAGTACTGCAATATTTACCTCTGCTCCAGCACTAACAGAAATGAAGTTTGTAACTAAGCCATTTATTTTTGTCTCGGCCTGCATTACTGCTTCAAAACTCATCTCACCATTTCCATTATGATTGTAGGTTACAAAATATAATTCATAATCTCCCTCTTCAAGAAATGCCAGCTTGTACTGAGCGCCTGTAAGTCCGCTGTTAACCGTAGTACTTGAAACAGCTTTTGCAAAGAGTAATCCGCTTGAGCCCTGGGGTGTGGTTTCAGTGTTTAAATTAAATGTGCCTTTCTTGTAAGCATAAACCACTACCTTGTCGGGCTGGCTTCCTAAATTATTTTGATAAGAGCCTTTTATATCACCACTTCTGTTTTTAGCTACTAATCTAAGCGCTGAGTTGAGCTCAGATTGTGTAGCAAACTTGAAGGATGAGCTTGCCTCAGAAGAACGTGCAATTGCTTTGCGCAAATCAAAGTCTATAACAACTGTCGAGCTTGTATTTTGCGCAACCTGAAAACCCTTGCTCACCGTTACCTCAAGAAAACCACTGGTGCCTGAACCAAGCTTTTGCTTCTGCTGGTCAGTTTTGAGCACATAGCACCCCGGTGCATTGCCATTGGCGTCCATTTCAGTGTCCAGCACTAAAGTAATGTTACTGTAAGACCTGGCACTCATTGCTGCACTACCCAAAAGCTCTGTATTACCTTCCTGATACGCCAACAGGTTGATCGTTTGCTTACCAGTAAATCCAGGATATGATTGTCCATCAACTTTAATGTCAGTAATAGTTACAAAGACTGCGCTCACGCTGGCATCATCTACAGGCGAGTCGGTAATTTCAATACTTAATTCGCCACTACCTGTTTCACTATCACTGCAACTTGCGAACATTAAAAAGCCAACAACAAAAAACCAATTGAACCAATTTTTAAATTTCATCTTTTTCATGATAACTTATTTTTGATTTAATCCCTTTAACGCTGATACATACCATCGGAGATGTATCCATAACCGATCAAAGAAAAATACTTAGTAGGTATTTTATTGATTATCAAATACTTATATTCAATACCTAAAAACCACTCAAAGGAAATATTTACAACTTATCCGTAATAAGAGGCTTTTGTCTTTTTTATATGCACTTTACCATTTTACTAAAGAAATAAGATCACTTAAACATTCAGTTTTCGATTACTTATGCCTGCTAAGGCATTCATCTTTGCTCATAAGTACTAAAATCTTACCTTTGTAAAACCCTCCGTTGAGATGGTAAGAAAATATTTTCCACTTGATAAGAATTATCTTTTAGAAAAGGCACAACTATCTCTTGAGCAAATGCTCATTCCTGAAATTGTAGAAATTGCTAAAACCCACTATGCATCTCAAAATAATCCATTGGGTCTGGAAGACGCTACCTGGAGAAGAATAAAAAAATACAAACTCACAAAAATTGAAAGATTCATTCCATTTTACCGTGATCTCGCGGGTATTTACAGGTACAAATTTGGTGATAACCAGTTAGAGTTTCTATTTGATGGTACCGATCACATTCAAAAATACAAAGACGATTGGTCAAATATGTTCAATGAGTGGGTAAGCATGTTTTGTGCCAAAGAACAATTTATACGGGTGGTGCTTGATCTGAGTGTTTACTATAATGAAATTGACAAACCTCAGCTTATAGAAAACAGATTACAATCTTTTATTCCTAATTTTTTTGAGCTGAAAATCAGTAAGCATAAAGGCATACAACAAAAAATGGCCTGACCATTTTGTTTGTAAAGCAACTCAGTCGTAATAATATTTTACACTAAAGCTTTTATAGTCTTTTATGTCTTGTGCTGTGATTTCAATTTCATCTACACGGGCCATTTCGGGACCTTTCCGACACCAATCAATAAATTCCTCCAGTGCTACACTATCTCCTTCTGCCTCAACGTGTACATTGCCATCAGGCAAATTCATGGCAAAGCCTTTCAGGTTCAGTTTGGTCGCCAATTCAAAAGCAGTAGCCCTGTAAAACACACCCTGTACTTTACCTTTTATGATTAACTTAAATGACCTCATTTACATGATATAATCTGTACTCAAAAATACAGATTCTCTGTTGTGTATAATGTTGCTGATAATCTGTTTATTCTGATCACTTGCTTTAGTTGCTACAATTGTCCGAATGGAGAACACTCTCAACGCATCAGCTACTGAAAGTGTCCCCTCGGCTGAATCTTTTCTACCATTGAAAGGAAAGTTATCCGGACCACGTTGACATTGTGTGTTTACATTTATTCTACCCACCTGATTGGTAAACATATCAATGAGTGAAGCAATCTTTTTACTATCTGTTCCAAAAATACTTATCTGCTGTCCGAAATTTGAGTTGACTACATATTGGATAGCCTCCTCTTCATCATCAAAAGGAACAATGGGTACAAGTGGACCAAACTGTTCTTCATGATATATCTTCATTTTGTCGTTTACCGGATACAATACCGCAGGATAGAAAAAAGTATTCAGTGATTCGGCTCCGTGCGCATTCATGATTTTCGCACCGTGATGTTGCGCATCTTCTACAAGTCCGCGCAAGTAATCTGTTTTTCCCGGTTCAGGCAGTGGCGTAAGTTGCACACCATCTTCCCAGGGCATTCCAAATTTTAGTTTGGAGATGCCTTCACCAAAAGCTTCTATAAAATCTTTCACAATACTTTTATGCACAAAAAGTATTTTCAATGCAGTGCATCTTTGTCCGTTAAAAGATAGTGAACCAGTTATACATTCACTTACTGCATTTTTAAGATCAGCATCACCTAAAACAATGGCCGGATTTTTTGCATCCAATCCCAAAATACTTTTAAGACGGTGTGGTTTCGGATGCAGTCTCTTTAAATCATTGGCCCCTTTGTTTGTACCGATAAATGCAAGGACATCAATTTTTCCGGTCTCCATTAAGGCACCCACTGTGTCTCGTCCTTTACCATAAATTATATTAACTACACCGGAAGGGAAACTTTGCTGAAATGCTTTCAGCAGCGGCCTGATTAATAATACTCCATACTTAGCAGGTTTAAATACAACCGTATTCCCCATGATTAATGCGGGAAGCAGTGTGCTAAAAGTTTCGTTGAGCGGATAATTAAATGGACCCATACACAAAGCCACACCTAATGGCACCCTGCGTATTTGCGCCATGAACCCCTGCTCCTCTAAAAGCTTGGCAGAATTTCGATCAAGGTCTTTATATGCTTTCACTGTGTCTACTATGTAATCACAGGTTCTGTCAAATTCTTTTTCTGAATCTTTTAACGTTTTGCCGATTTCAAGCATCAAAAGTCTTACAACCTCTTCGCGCTGCGCGCGCATGAGCTCAAGGAATTTCTCAATGTGTTCAATTCTTTTAGCCACTGACATTGTTGGCCATTCTCCATGACCAAGATTATAGGCCTTAACAGCAAAGTCTAAAGCCTGTAATGCTTCATGCGCTGTAAGTAAAGGCGTGGTACCTAATACCATTTGATTATACTGATTCCCTTCTTTGACAAATACCGGACTTTTAACCGCATTAAGTTGACCAGGCCAATGTTTCAACTCTCCATTGACCAGGTATTCTCGCTGCTCAATATATTTTACATCATATTCTTTGGGGATAGATGATTTTTCCGGAAATAGATTTGCTAAAAATTCGCTCATAAGTTTGTTGGTTCTGATGTTTTAATTTTTATTCCTGAAGATGTCCCTAGCCTGTCGGCCCCGGCAGTAATCAATTCATTGGCCATCGAGTACGTTTTAATTCCTCCAGACGCCTTGATGCCGACATTTGAGGGTAAAGAAGCGCGCATAAGTTGAACATGTTCAACCTTAGCCCCTTCAGGCGCAAAGCCTGTTGAGGTTTTTACGAAATCAGCACCGGCATCAGTACAAATTTTACATGCCTTTACAATTTCATCATTGTTTAAATAAGCTGTTTCAATAATCACTTTGATTATGCATTCATTATCGTGGGCCAGCTTGCAGCATTTAGCGATGTCTATTTTGGTCCAGGGGAAATCTGTTTTGAATGAGGAAATATTCCAAACCATATCTACCTCATCAGCTCCGTTATCAATTGCACGTTTGATTTCGTCCAGTTTGGTTTCGGTCATGTTGTAACCCAGCGGAAATCCGGCTACTGTTACTAATGTAATTTTTGATTGGGAAATTTCTCTTTTGGCCCTCTTTACCCAAAAAGGCGGAACACATACACCAAAAAAATTAAATTGCTTTGCTTCATCAACCAGCTGATCAATTTGATCAATGCTAACTAGCGGATTAAGATTCGTGTGCTCTATGAAACGTTCTACTTTATCCACCCAAGCAATTTAATTGCTTATTCGGGTAAATCAAATGCTTATAATGTAATTGCTGTTGCAAACGAATGCACTAACGAAATACTATACTTAGTGACGAATTCCGCACTCTTTGCAATATTTGAGTTTGCCTGTGGGTCTTCTCTTGGGTGGCTTTTTATGGCCAAAATATGAGGGGTCTGAATACTGTGGCTTCATCATTTGCTTTTCAGCATACCGTTTTTGTTTTGCGACTAATTCCATTCTTTTATAAAAATTCTCTCGACCATCGTAAGTAACTTTTTTTCCGCGCT
>CAZVFM010000139.1:0-7461 GCA_964626095.1 uncultured Roseivirgaceae bacterium
AGCAAACTCTTGCTGACTTAACCAGCGTACTTGTGTAAGATGACCCGTAGCAGTATAAGGCTCCAAAAGATGCTCAACTCTTTTGCTGAGAACAACTTCTGTTGCTGAGCGCACCTGAATATCAAATGTCCAAGTTTTATTGAGTGAACTCGGGTCTTTACTAATGATAGACAGAATGCTTACAAATAAATCAAATTCAGATGCTTCAGGAACTGTAACAATGTTTCTTCTTCTGCCATAACGATCGTCTCTCGCTACTTCAACAAAAACCGGGGGCACAACCCTGGAAGCATTGAAGTGTAGGGCCAACCTGCGTGTTGTTTCATTAAGTATATAAGTTTCTACTTGCGTGTTGCTAAAATAATTGGGGAAGTGATTAGCACTTACATTATTAAATTGATGGTAAACATTCTCTATACTGATCCTGGGCCCCTGAGCTTTGACCGAACCCAAAATGTGAAAACAAAAGAAAATTAATACTAAAGCTCTCATATGTTAATTATTGCTGTGCTTTCAGCCTATAGTTAGCAATCGAAAAATAGAACATTATGTTTCATAATATGCATAAAAAACGGCTATAACCCTCAATTATTTTTATCCAAACGAACATATCTCGGTTCTTGGCAGAATATTCGCCAATCATCACATTCAAATTTGTTACACGCTTATATCCCATTTAGTTTAGGGGTATTAATACCAACCTATTTATGAAACATTTACTTCTCATTACGCTTGTACTTTGCAGTTCATTAGTGCTGGCTCAAAGAAAACAGACTAACCCTGCTGTTGTTAAACAAGCCCTTACCCATGCAGCCTACGATGAATGGAAAAGCATTACCTGGCGCAGCATTAGCAACGATGGTAATTATGTGGCCCATACCGTGAATCCTGAAGATGCAGATGGCAAACTTGTTTTACTTAACCTTAAGTCAAACACAAAAGATGAATTGCCTCGTGCAGAGAACATCAGCCTGAGTTGGGATAGTAAATATGCTTTTTATAGGATAAAGCCACAGAAAGAAATTGTAAAGGAACTTCGCAGGCAAAAAAAGAAAAAGGAAGATATGCCTAAAGATTCACTGGGCATTTACGCATTGGCCACCCGAAAGCTGGAGAAAATTCCGAACGTAAAGTCGTATAAAATTCCGGAGAAAGCCGGTACATGGTTGGCCTATCAGTTAGATGCGACTAAAGAAGTAAAGCCAAAATCCGACTCGTCAAAAACCGCAACAGCCAAACCCAAACCAGCGCGTAAGGTTTCGGATGACAATGGCTATCACCTGGTGTTAAGAAATTTAAGCAATGGCCAGGAGCAGCAATTTGCCTTTGTTAAAGATTACACCTTCGCCAAATTCGGGCAGGGCTTGCTTTTTCATACCACCGGAAACGACAGCACCTTAAAAGCAGGTGTTTACTGGTATGATTTGAATGATGGAAATTTACTGACCCTGTTTGAAGCCAACCGCAAACATAAATTCAAACACCTGAGCACTGATGAGTCGGGTACACAGGTAGCTTTTATTGCCGATCTGGATACTACAAAAGCACTCATCAGAACACCTAAATTATTTTACTGGAAGAAGAGTGAAGCAACAGCAAGCATACTTGCTGATGAAAATTCAAATGGCTTGCCGGATAGTTGGCTGATATCAGACAATTTCAATCCTTATTTTTCTAAAGATGGCTCAAAATTATTTTTGGGAATAAACCCTGAACCCATTCTGCAAGACACCACTTTGCTCGCAGAAGAAATTGTAAATGTAGAAGTTTGGCATTGGCAGGATGATTACATCTATCCTGAACAAAACCGCAGGGCCGATCGAGAGCGCAGAAGAAGTTTTACTTCTGTAATTCATCTCAACAACAAACAACTGGTACAATTGGGAAAAGAAAATATCCCCGATGTTGAAATTGGTAACGAAGGCAATGCAGCTTTTGCATTAGGCAATGATGATCGTGCTTACCGCATGATGCGCACCTGGGACATCAGCGCATTTCATGATTTGTATTTGATAAACCTGCGCGATGGCAGCAATAAACTCATCAGCAAAGAAATAAAGGGCAGATCAAGTCTTTCGCCTGCTGCCAATTACGTGTATTGGTACAGCAGTCCAG
Source organism: uncultured Roseivirgaceae bacterium (assembly GCA_964626095.1). Lineage (GTDB taxonomy): Bacteria > Bacteroidota > Bacteroidia > Cytophagales > Cyclobacteriaceae > DAOLDI01. The sequence continues at coordinate 2,116 of CAZVFM010000139.1, forward strand.
ATACCGCCTGGTTTACTTACCACATTGCCAGCGGCAAAACAGTAAAGCTGAATGCCAACATGAAAATTTCTTTTGCGGATGAAGAAGACGATCATCCGGATTATCCATCGCCTTATGGCATGGCCGGCTGGACAAAAGATGATGCAAGGGTTTTGATTTATGATCGTTACGACATCTGGTCTTTTGATCCGCAGGGAAATGCAGCGCCAGTAAATCTGACCAAAAACGGAAGAGAGAAAAGACTGAATTACCGTTATGTAAACCTGGATCGCGAAGAACGTTTTATTGATGCTGAAAAAGAAATGTTGTTAAGTGCTTTCGATGAAGTAAGCAGGTCATCGGGTTATTTTAAATTCTCTTTGAAAGATAACAGACTCACCCAACTACTTATGTCTGCGCATCGCTATGCGGGGATAGAAAAAGCAAAAGAAGGCAACATGTATCTATACACCAGGGAAAATTTTCAAGAATTCCCCGATTTGCATGTGGCCGATTTGAACTTCAGCAAGCCAAGAAAAATTTCTGAAGCCAATCCGCAGCAGAAAAATTATAAATGGGGCACCGCAGAATTAGTTAGCTGGAGATCATTAGACAATATTCCGTTGGAAGGAATTTTATACAAGCCCGAGAACTTCGATCCGAAGAAAAAGTATCCGATGATCGTGTTTTATTATGAACGCTATTCAAACGGATTGCATCAGCATCATAAACCCGAAGCCATACGCTCAGCCGTACATCGTACCATGTATGTAAGTAACGATTACCTTATTTTTGTACCTGATGTAGTGTACAAAATTGGTTATCCGGGAGAGAGTGCTTACAACTGCATCATGCCCGCAGTAACTTATTTAATTGATCAGGGTTTTGTTGATGAAAAACGCGTAGGCATACAGTGCCACAGCTGGAGCGGATATCAAACTGCCTACATTCTTACCAAAACAAATTTATTTGCTGCTGCAGAAGCGGGTGCCATTGTGGCCAACATGACCAGCGCCTATGGTGGCATACGCTGGGAAACAGGTTTGGCACGCATGTTTCAATATGAACGTTCACAAACCAGACTGGGAGGATCGCTTTGGGAGAAGCCCATGTTATACTTTGAAAACTCACCTTTATTCTTTGCGGATAAAATTGAAACACCATTGTTGCTGATGCACAACGATGCCGATGGACATGTACCCTGGTACCAGGGCATTGAAATGTATTTGGCCATGCGCAGATTAGACAAAGCTTGCTGGATGTTGAACTACAATGGCGAGCCTCATTGGCCGGTAAAGCGTGAAAACAGAATTGATTTTCAGACACGCATGAACCAATTCTTCAATCATTATTTAAAAGATGAACCCATGCCACAATGGATGCAGCGCGGTGTGCCTGCGGTAGAAAAAGGAATTAAACAGGGATTGAAATTGATTGAAAATTGAAAACCATATAACGTAGTCAGTGATTTAAATCATGGACTACCTTATATGAGTTCCAGCCGGCTAAATCTTAAGCATGCATTGTTTTCTTAAGACTAAAAGTTAAATTTAGGAATGCCTGAAATTTCAAGATTTTATGGAATTGTTATTCAAATGTTTTTCAATGACCATAATCCCCCTCATTTTCATGTTGAATATGGTGAATTTAAGGCGGTTGTAAGTATAGAAGATGAAATTGTGGAAGGCTTTATGCCCAAACGTGCATTACGATTGGTTTTTGAATGGATGGATTTACATAAAGCTGAGTTAATGGAAAATTGGGAACTTGCCAGGGCAGGTAAACCGTTAAAAGGAGTTGAACCTTTAAAATAATGAGTATGAAAAACCTTTGGGTAACGAAAGCAGTATATGTTAAAGACTTTGAATTGTCGCTGGAGTTCAACAATGGAACTAAAGGCATTGTTGATCTGAAGGACCGTTTAAATAAACCTATTTTTAAGCCCTTGCAAAGTAAGGAGTACTTCAGCAATTTTAAATTGGGCTCATGGACAGTAGAATGGGAAAACGGTGCTGACTTTGCTCCTGAATTTCTTTATGAGCAAATAAGAAGGGCTGAGTTAGCGAAATAATACAATATACTTTTTGCAGGACCTCAAAGCACCCTATTATCAACTCGGGGGCACTTAAATCATCCCGATTTATTTCTTTCTTTTCTAATCTAAGTTTGCAGTATTAATTGTAGATAATTGCGACACATCGTATAAATTTATCCTGATTATACATCGGGATTTTTTATTTTAGCCAATATCAAAATGCCAATCAATGAAAAGCTTTATTTCGCTCTCGCTCTTAGTCTGCGCATTTGCCTGCACGCAAAATGATTTTACAGCTGAAGTAAGTATTGTTGGCCTCAAAGACAAAGTCGAAATCATCCGCGACAGCTTTGGCGTAAATCATATTTATGCCAACAACGAACGCGATTTATTTTTTGCACAAGGTTACAGCGCGGCTAAAGACCGGCTCTTTCAATTTGAAATCTGGAGAAGAAGAGCCAGCGGAACAGTTGCCGAAATTTTAGGCGAACGCGAAATACAAAGAGATATTGGCGCAAGACTTTTTCAGTTTCGGGGAGACATGCAAAAAGAAATGCAGCACTATCATCCAAATGGTGTTGAAATTATTTCTGCCTTTGTTGAAGGGGTAAATGCTTATATCAATGAAGTAAATAAAAATCCTGAATTACTTCCGATAGAATTTCAATTGCTGGGAATTGATCCCGGATATTGGACGCCAGAAATTGTTGTTTCCCGACATCAGGGCTTGGTAAGCAATGCAACAGATGAACTGGATTATGCGCGTGCCTTACATATGCTGGGAGAAGAAAAAGTAAAAGCATTGGTAAAGTTCGAACCCGGTGAACCCGAATTGAAATTAGATAAGAAAATCAATCCCGAGTTATTGATGCAGTCTGGTATTTTGGATTTGTACAATGCCTTCCGCAGTAACATCAACTTCAGGGCCGAAGACTTAATTGCAAAAAGTAATCAGGATGAGCTGCAGTCAACAATGCTGGCCGAACTCAATGAATACGAAATGTTGCGCAATATGGATCGCGGCAGCATTGGCAGCAACAATTGGGTTGTAAGTGGAACACATACTGAAAGCGGATTTCCTTTAATGGCCAATGATCCGCACCGCGCATTGGCTGCACCTGCATTGAGATACATGGCGCATTTAAGTGCACCGGGTTGGAATGTAATTGGTGGAGGCGAACCTGTGATTCCCGGAATTTCAATCGGGCACAATGGTGTAGGCGCCTGGGGTCTCACTGTTTTTGAAACCGATAGCGAAGACATTTATGTGTATGAACTTAATCCGGAAAACAAAAATCAATATCGCTATCAAGATCAGTGGGAATCATTTCAAGTCATTGCTGATACCATCAAAGTAAAAAATGCGGAGGATGTTTTTGTTGAACACAAATACACACGGCACGGACCGGTAACTTTTGTGGATGAGAAAAATAATATTGCCTTTGCCTTGCGTTGTGCATGGCTGGACATTGGAAGCGCACCTTATCTCGCAAGTTTGCGCATGAACCAGGCACAAAGCTGGGAAGAATTCAGAGAGGCCTGTACTTACAGTTTTATTCCTGGAGAAAACATGGTTTGGGCTGATAACAAAGGCAACATCGGCTGGCAGGCTGTGGGCATTGCGCCCATCAGAAAAAACTGGAACGGTTTATTACCCGTACCGGGAGATGGGACTTACGAGTGGTCCGGCTATTTACCTATTAAATCATTGCCACATGAATACAATCCTGAATCTGGATACATAGTTACCGCGAATGAAAACCTGATCACCGAAGATCATCCGCATCGCAATGCCATTGGTTGGGAGTGGGCCGATGCCTTTCGCGGAGATCGCATTCGTGAAGTGCTCGCCAGTGGAAATAAATTTACTGTGGAAGAGATGCTGCAATTGCAACACGATTACCTTTCACTTCCTGCGCGGGAATTAATTCCTTTAGTGGAAAAATTAAATGCAAAAAATGCACAAGTTGAAGCGGCAAGAGAAATATTGCTCGATTGGAATTTTGTGTTGGATAATACTTCACCTGCTGCTGCCATTTATATGATGTGGGAAAGAAAACTAAGAGAAGCATTGCGCCAGCGTTTTGTTCCTGAAAATGCACGGCCCTACATCACTTACATCGCGCTGAGTCGAAGTATTGAGATGCTTCGCACACCCGAAGCCTACTTTGGTAAAAATGCAAAGCAGGAAAGAGATCAATTTATATTGGCTGTGCTTGAAGAGGCTGTGGAAGAATTAAAACATAAACTGGGCGACAACCTGAGCGAATGGAAATACGCCAGCAATAATTATCACCATGCCTGGATGAAGCATCCGCTCAGTAATGCAGTAGATGAGGCGACCAGAAAAAAACTGGATATTGGTCCTACACCGCGCAAGGGCAGCGGTAGCACACCCGGTGCCACCGGCAATGGCGATTTGCAAACACATGGTGCCAGCTTTAGGGTAATTGTCGATACCAAAGATTTTGACAATGCCTTGTTCAACAATGCCCCCGGACAATCGGGTAATCCGGAAAGTAAATTTTATAATAACCTTTTTGATAGCTGGGCGGCAGATAAATTGTTACCTGTGCATTTCAGCAAAACAAAGGTAGAAGCAAATGCAGCGGAGAAAATTTTACTCAAGCCCCAAAATAAATAACTTTAGACCTCTTTGATTGTTAGAACGTTTGATAATTGAGTGTCTGCAAATAGTTCTAAAACTAAGTTTAATTTGTGTCTCCCGAAACATCGGGAGTCACGAAGAGTTTGAGTGGAGACTTAATTCTTACGACTTTAAACGGATACTTATTTTCAATAAACAAAATACCTTATGGCAAACATAACTTTAGGCGGAAATCCTTGCACAACTGTAGGTGATTTACCTCAGCGCGGAACACAAGCACCTGATTTTATTTTAACCGGCCTTGACATGGCCGATGTTTCATTGAGCAGCCTCAGCGGAAAAAACCTGGTATTAAATATTTTTCCCAGTGTGGATACCGGTGTATGCGCTGCATCGGTTAGAAAATTTAATGCAGAGGCAAGTAAGCTAAGTGATACCTTGGTGCTTTGTATTTCTATGGACTTACCCTTTGCGCAAAAGCGTTTTTGCGGAGCAGAAGGATTGAACAATGTGCTGATGCTCTCGGATTACCGCAGCAAAAATTTTGGTAAAACATATGGTGTTGAAATCAGCAATGGCGCTTTTGCCGGATTGCACGCCCGTGCAGTAGTAGTGATTGACAAAAGCGGTAAAGTGGTTTATACCGAACTGGTTCCGGAAATTGGGCAGGAGCCTGATTATGAAATGGCTTTGGCGGCTTTATAAATGCTTTGTGTGTATACAT
>CAZVFM010000140.1:0-7405 GCA_964626095.1 uncultured Roseivirgaceae bacterium
TTGGTTGTACTTACACCCGCTATACCCAAAGAGAACAAAGAGCTGGCTTGGTTTAAAAGTAATGGGTATACTATTTCAAAGAGGTCAGAGGTTTTGGGCAATATTGCTAATGCATTCTTTACCGTTGCTATTGCAGGAACACACGGAAAAACCACTGTATCTGCAATGGTATCGCATATATTAAAGGATGCAGGTAAACCGCTTACTGCTTTTCTTGGAGGTATTACATCCAACTATAATTCTAACTTAGTTATTGAGAAGCCTGAAGATATGAACATGACTGTGGTGGCTGAAGCCGATGAGTTTGATCGTTCCTTTCTCAGGCTCAATCCCGATGTTGCTGTAGTTACTTCAGCTGATGCAGATCACCTTGATATTTATGGCGATCACAACAGCGTGACCAAAACATTTACAGAATTCATATCTAAAATCAAATATAAGGGAGTACTCATTATTCACGATTCCGTGAGTGAGTTGGCTAAAGATATTCAGCAAATAAAAATATTAACTTATGGAATTAACCGGGGACAATTTTTTGCCGGTAATGTAATCGCTAAAGAAGGATTTTTTGAATTTGATCTGTCACTCAATGAAACTAAGATCGAAAAAATAAGACCAGGCGTTCCGGGGTTCCATAATGTTGAAAATGCAGTGGCTGCAGCTTTGGTTGCTGTTGAGTTAGGCATTCCACCGACAAAAATTAAAGCATCACTAGAGAGTTTTAAGGGTGTTAAGCGAAGGTTCGAATTTATCATTAAAAGTGATAGTCTTGTTTATGTTGATGATTACGCACATCATCCAGCTGAAATCACAGCATTTTTGACCTCACTGCGAGCAATGTATCCAACCAAAAAACTCACGGTAATATTTCAGCCGCATTTGTATACGCGCACGAGAGATTTTGCTGATGGGTTTTCTAAAAGCTTGAGCATTGCAGACGAAGTAATACTAATGGATATCTATCCTGCTAGAGAAGAACCCATAAAGGGAGTAGATGCAGGAATTATTTTTAAGGATGTGGACAGTCATACAAAGATGTATTGCAGCAAGGAAGACTTACTTAGTACAATAAAGAGTATGGCAATAGAAGTATTGGCCACTATTGGGGCGGGAGATATAGATCAGTTTGTATTACCAATTAAAGAAATATTGGAAGAGAAACATGCGGCTTAAACTGAACATACAAAATGAGTTGAAGGTGATCCTTGTATTGGTTTGCCTGTTTGTACTGATTGGATTTAGTGAAGTTCAAAATCAGGGTGTAGTATGTAAAAATATTGTAGTTAAAATTTACAATACTCATGATAATCACTTCCTGGACGAGAAGGATATAATCCATTTATTGGGTAAAGAAGGCGAAAATATTGTTGGAGTCAGTTTTTCCAGAATTAGTCTGAGAGAACTTGAGCAGCGTTTGTTAGCAGATAAGACTATTAGTAAGACTGAGATATTCTCTGATCTCAAGGGCAATATGTTTGTAACAGTGGAATTACGAAGACCCATTGCCAGGATTATTAGAAATGATGGACCTGATGCCTACATCACGGAAGACGGATCGATAATGCCCGTTTCAGATAAGTTCACTTCAAGGGTTATGCTGATCAGTGGAGCATATGCAAATTCGCTGCTAAAAATGGATAATCTGTATAAAGCGGAACGCGGTGATAAATTAATGGATGTACTCAATCATATACATCACGATAAATTCTGGAAGGCGCAGATTGCACAACTTGACATCAGCAAATCAATGGATATTACAATGTTGCCGCAAGTCACAAAGCAGAGAATTGAGTTTGGTGAGCCTGAAGCTGTCGAACATAAATTTAAAAAGCTAAAAGTATTTTATAAGGAAATATTACCGGGTAAAGGATGGAATACATATGATAAAGTCAATCTAAAATATGAAAACCAGATAATAGCCGAATAAAAATGAACAACCACTATTAATAGTATAACCATGGAAAGAGAAAAAATTGTAGTAGGCCTCGATATTGGAACCACCAAGATTTGTGCAATCGTGGGCCGCAAAAATGAGTTTGGTAAACTCGAGGTACTTGGGCTGGGTAAAGCCGAGTCAGAAGGCGTGATCAGAGGTATTGTTACCAATATCGATAAAACGGTTCACGCCATTGAAAAAGCTGTAAAGGAAGCCAGTGATCAATCGGGCATCGATATACAGGTAGTAAATGTGGGCATTGCCGGGCAGCATATACGCAGCACCATACATCATGGCAGCATTACGAGAAGTACAAAAGATGGTGAAATTGATGTAGATGATGTCAACCGACTTACCGATGACATGTATCGTATAGTGATACCACCAGGAAGTGAAATCATCCACGTGATGCCACAAGATTATATTGTAGATTATGAAGAAGGTATTAAAGATCCTGTTGGAATGTCAGGTGTGAAACTGGAAGCCGATTTTCACATCATCACAGCGCAGACCAATGCGATACACAATATTAATAAGTGTGTTCGTAGGGCTGGATTGGAAATTGAGGAATTGATTCTCGAGCCATTGGCTTCAAGTTTAGCGGTACTCAGTGATGACGAGAAAGAAGCAGGTGTTTGTTTGATAGATATTGGTGGTGGAACAACCGATATCGCTATTTTCCACGATAGCATTATCAGGCATACGGCTGTAATTCCCTTTGGTGGCAACATTATTACTAACGACATAAAACAAGGTTTGATGGTAATGCCTTACCAGGCCGAGTTGTTAAAAACAAAATTTGGGAATGCCATTGCTGAAGAGGCAAGTCCAAACGAAATCGTTTCCATACCGGGCATCAGGAACAGATCGCCAAAAGAGATTTCAGTAAAATCACTTTCCGGAATCATTCAGGCAAGGATGGAAGAGATCATTGAACTCGCACATGCGGAAATTATTACTTCAGGTTATGAGAACAGACTTGCAGGTGGCATAGTAATTACCGGAGGTGGTTCACAATTAAGATCATTAAAACAACTGGTAGAGTATATGACAGGTATGGACACTCGTGTCGGTTTTCCAAATGAACATTTAGGAAAGACAAAAATGGATGGCGTAAAAAGCCCCATGTATGCAACAGGTGTGGGATTGGTCTTGGCCGGCTTCCACGCACTCGATGATCGGGAAGAACGGTATAAGGAAGTTAAAGAGAATTCCAGGATGGTGAAGTCAAAAAAGATTTTTGCCGGCAGGGACTTCTTTTCAAACATTCTAAATCGCACCAAAGGACTTTTAATTGATGACCTCGATAGTAAAAACGAATACTAATAATGAGTGCTATCAAACAAAATAAGAACAATCAATAACCCTAATAGCCATGATTGAAAGAAACACTTACAAATTTGAAATACCCAAACAACACAAATCGATTATCAAGGTAATCGGTGTGGGTGGTGGTGGCAGTAATGCAGTGAACCACATGTTTTACCAGGGTATTAAAGACGTAGAATTTGTGGTTTGTAATACTGATCAGCAGGCGCTTAACAGCAGTCCTGTACCGTATAAACTACAAATAGGTACCAACCTCACCGAAGGTTTAGGCTGCGGAGCCAATCCGGAAATTGGCCGCAATGCAGCGCTGGAAAGTAAAGACTTGATTCGCGAAATGCTTGACGATGGTACAAAAATGGTATTCATCACAGCGGGTATGGGAGGAGGTACCGGCACAGGTGCTGCTCCAATAATTGCCAAGATTGCAAAAGACATGGACATACTTACTGTAGGAATTATTACCATGCCATTTCAGTGGGAAGGTAAGCGCAAATTTCAGCAAGCCATGTTGGGTATAGAATCATTAAGACAAAACTGCGATACAGTGCTTGTGATCTTAAATGATAAACTGCGAGAGGTTTATGGTAATTTAGGAATAGCCAAAGCTTTTGCTGAAGCAGATAATGTGTTAACTACCGCAGCTAAAGGTATTGCAGAAATAATTACGCTGGCTGGTTACGTGAATGTCGACTTCCAGGATGTGCGCACTGTTATGCATGAAGCAGGTGCTGCTGTTATGGGATCGGCCGAAACAAGAGGTGATAACAGGGCGCGCAAAGCAGCCGAAGAGGCTTTGGCATCTCCGCTCTTGGATAACCGTGATATTATGGGGGCAAAACGCATACTCCTTTCTATTATATCCGGTGTAGAGGCCGAACTGTCTATGGATGAACTTAGCGAGATTACCGAGTATATACAATCACAGTCTGGGGAAGAAGCCGAAGTGATTTTCGGCCATGGTTTGGATACTGAACTGGGTGATCGTATAAGGGTAACGGTTATTGCTACAGGCTTCTCGACTGAAAATCAATTAGAGAAAAGAAAGCGGATTGAAGAAAAACGTGTGCATGATTTAGAGAAATCTCAAATCCCATTATTTGAAGTACGAGACAATCCGTTGGCAAATCAATCCTTGGAACCTAAACTAAAAATTTCTCAGCCGCCAAAAGAAGAAGAGCAAGATCATGAAGAAGAAGTGCCCGTACCTGTAAATGTAGACGCTTCCAGAGGCTATGTTTTTGAAGGGCCATTCACCATAAAATCAGAAGTGGAGGAAGAGCCTGAAGCTGACGAAGAGGTTTATTCGAATTTGGATGACGAATTTGAAGTAAGTAATGAAGTGGAGGCAGACCAAATGATAAATGATGAAGGTATGATGGAACAGAGGACAACAAAAATTAGATTGGAGCAACAAGCAAACGAGCGAAGGGAAAAACTGAGAGATAAAAAAGGCATGGAGCTAAGCCAGAATGATTACAAGGAGCGTTGGGAAGTGCCTGCTTTTGTTCGTAAGGGTATGAAAGTAGACAATAATGTTCCGCATTCATCTGAGCCATTTGTATCTAAATTCAATTTGAATGACGACAATATGCTATTAGGTAATAATAAATACCTGCATGACAATGTAGACTGATCAAGGTCCTGGCATTTCTGCACGCCTGGTCTTTACTCCATTAAGTAGTGGTTGTTGGTTGTAAATATTTTTAGCCGGTGCAGGATGCCCCTTTTTAAGAACCCCGCGTAAGCGGGGTTCTTTATTTATAATTTGGTCTAAAACTTGCATAGCTCAATGGTAAAGGGGAGGAGTTATGAAAAAATCAGCAATCATATTATTGCTTTCTTTAGTACTGTTGCAGTCTTGTGAGTTTTTTTATACTGATCCATATTATGATGCACGCGATCGAGTTACTGGAACTTACCAGGTTGACGAGTACAGTCAAACTTTTAATGGATATATACAGTATACTATTAGAATCCTAAAATCAAGCAATCGCGATCGGGTATTGATTGAGAATTTTTATGATGCAGGGATTACTGTTAGTGCTGAGTTTTATAGTGATAAGATTATCATTCCACGCCAAAAGAGAGATGGATTTGAAGTAGAGGGTACAGGAACAGTGTGGGGAAATAAAATCAATTTCACTTTTAGTGTAAGGGATACTTATGTAAGAAATAAACCCACCGATTTTTGTGAAGCGGAAGCCTGGAAGTTTTAACTACTGAGCTTTCTGTGAATGTAACCCAACGTGTTGCATTAGGTATTTCTTAGGTGTAATTCCAAATTTTTTCTTGAATGCAGCAATGAAATGACTAGGGTTGGTATATCCAATTTTGTAAGCCACTTCATTTACTTTGTATTTGCCTGCATCGAGTAGTATTCTTGCGCGTTCAATTTTATGATCAATCAAATAACCAAAAACTGTATTCCCGTAAATTTCCTTGAAGCCAACTTTTAATTGGAATTCATTTAAACCATGAATCTTAGCAAGTTCTTTTAGACCCGGAGTATTTTCCATGTGTTCCAGAATATAATCCTTAACATGTTTAATTTTTCGAACGGTTTCTTCATCATTCAAAAATGGGCAATTGACGGTATTTGCTTTTTTTTCTGAAAAGTAAAGACTCAAAATTTCAAATACTTTTCCATGATAAAACAGGTGCATGGAATTATCGCTCAGTTTGGTGTTAAAAAGTTGATTTAACACAAATACCAGTGGGGTAGGTACATCGCGTTCATCATAAAATTTTCTGTTGGCATTTTCGGCTTTTAAAAATGGAATGCTCTCTTGTGTAAACAATTGATGAAGGTGTTCTAATGAAATAACCAAAAAAACCATTTTTGTTCCAGGTGCCAGGTGTAAGACGAAGGGAATATCCTGATCAGGATTATAGAAAAAATAGTTTTTTTGTTTCTGTATTTCCCGGCTATAATGTGGGCTAAATTCAAACCGGGCGCTGCCCTCAAGGCAGAAGTAGAAGTGTATTATGTTCTTCTTTAAAAGGGTTCTAAAACTCGTATCCTCATCGCTTAAATTTTGGGCAATTTCAAGCCGAATATCCCCCTCATTAAAGAGAACCTTATTTATACTTATATCTATATTATCTGAATACATGATGTATATTATCAAACAAAAATAACATTAAATACCTTTAAAAGTTTAAAAAAAGCGCTTATCAGTAGGCAAATATTGATTACTATTAAAAAATTACCCTATTACAGTGTTTTTGGCAATAATTATACTTTTGAAGGTATTTTAAGATGCCAGCAAATTCAATATTTGCGCTCTTAAAACGAGGCAGGTAATGAAGTCATGTGTTGGTATTTTATTTTTTGTTTTCGCGCATTTAGCCGTAAATGCCCAAATGAGTATCAGCTTAACTGACAAAGAAAATGGTAAAGCCATAGAGGGTGCATTTATTACAGTAGCTGATAGTAGCGGTAAAATTTTAGCGCAAATAGTAACAAACCAAAAAGGTGCAGGTGAACTATCGACTGTACAATTTCCAATATGGATTAATGTAAGCCATGTGGCTTACTTGCCAGCAATATTTGAAGTTAATGGTAAACATGATGTCAACGTACAACTTGAGCCATCTGTAATGGAATTAACTGACCTGGTAATCACAGGACAGTATGAACCTCAGTCTGCCAGGCGTTCTGTCTATCAGGTAAGGACCATATCAACGCAACAAATTCAATCTAGGGCTGCCACCAGATTACAAGATGTCTTGAATACGGAGCTGAATATTCGCTTTGGTCAGGATTTAGCTACCGGAGGATCAAATCTTTCATTCCAGGGTTTGTCTGGTCAAAATGTCAAAGTTTTGATAGATGGGGTACCAATGGTAGGAAGACAGGGTACAGACAATGAAATAAACATCAATCAAATTAATGTTAACAGCATTGAGCGTATTGAACTGGTGGAAGGCCCTATGTCTGTGATTTATGGAGCCGATGCACTTGCAGGAGTTATCAATATCATCACTAAGAAACCCGAAGAGGATCAACTTTCAATCTCTGCACGCATACACGAAGAAAGTGTAGGCAACGAATATGGAATAAACAAAGGTATTCACAATCAAAGCCTTTCCGTGGGTTTCAGTAAACAATCGTTTTATACGCAATTAGATTTAAACCAC
>CAZVFM010000141.1:0-7375 GCA_964626095.1 uncultured Roseivirgaceae bacterium
CCATTATTGACAAGTGTAAGATTTCTATTAAATACATCAGGATTTGTATCACCCAATCTGATCGAGCCCCCTCCTGTGTTTCTTATGATAACGGTTTCATTAAAGTTATTTCCTCCAGCACCTGTATTGGTGCCATTTCCGGTTTTTGTTAAATCAATAGGTTCATTAAATACTGAGCCATTAAAAAGTAGTGTGGTTGTACTTCCATTAAGCGGAACACTAAAAGTGGTGCCGTTAAAAGTTACATTAGTTGCTGCGTTGAAAATTAAACTTGCTGCCCCTCCGGAGTTTGAAAGTGTACCTGTAGTAAAAGTATTGTTAACAGAAGTTGTCCAATCAAAGCCCTGCAAATCGATAGTGCTTGTGTAGCCATTGATGGTTATTCCATCCACAACTGGGCTGATATCCAAATTACAATCGCCTAAACCATTGGCATTAAAAATGGCCACATTGTCTACACCAGGTACAGAAGCACCGCCTGCACCACCATTAGTAGTTGACCAGTTGGCAGGGTCATTCCAGTTTCCGGAAGTTCCGGCTACCCAAAAGCGGTTTTGTGCGTTCCCATAAAAACATAATAGGGAAGCAAAAAGGATAAGAAATCCTCTTGTTTTCATTGAATCTCGATTAAAGCGTGTAAATCTACTACCATATACTGAATAACCATGTAAGGTAAGCGTAAGTTTTATGTTGAAATTGACAGTTTCTGAGGTATGAAATTTCATTTAAATGCACATTGGACAACTCCGGATAAAACAAATACTTGTTGTAACCGTACATTTGAACTTAGAACCAAGTTGAATGCCTAAAAAAGACAAAACGCCTCCATTATTGAAATTTCTAAGGTGGCTATACCCCAAACTGGAACGTATTTTTCCGTCACTAGCTTACAGACTTTTTCTACAGCTCTTTTTCACTCCTTTTAATTATCAAAGACCTGCCAAAGAAGATAAGGCAGAGACATTTAGTGAAACATTTACTGTTGAGGTTCAAGGCAAGAAAGTGCAATGCTATAAATGGGGAAAAGAAGGTAAATTGGTCTTGTTTGTTCATGGTTGGGCTGGAAGGGCAACTCAATTCAGGCGATTCATTAAACCTTTACTGAAAGCAGGTTTTCAGATTGTTGGATTTGACGGACCCGCTCATGGCAAGTCGCAAGGCAAACAAACAAATATTCTTGAATTTGAAGAAACACTTCAGCTTATTTACAAACAAGTTGGAACTCCTGAAGCAATTATCGCGCACTCATTTGGAGGAGGTGTGGCATTATTTGCCGCAATGAATGGATTGCCGATTAAAACCCTCATCAACATTGCCAGTCCAACCATTGGCGATAAAATAATTGATACCTATGCTGAAGCCATTGGTGCTTCAGAAAAAACCAAAAATCATTTTAAAGCAGAGATCATTAGAAGATACGGTAAGTCCTTTGATGAGTTTACCTCGCTTCACTTCATTACAAAAATCACACAAGCAATAAATTTATTGCTGGTTCATGATGAGGGGGATAAGGAAGTAACTATTGACCAGCCGGAAGAATTAGTTAAACGCTACCCAAAGGCACAATTGCACCGCAGCAAAGGCCTTGGGCATACCAGAATTTTGAAAGACGATGCGGTAATTAAAAAGTGTATAGATTTCATTTTATTAAACGAATGACCCTAAATATCCGGATAATTGCGAACAGTCAGCCTTCTTTTCCGTTAACAGAATTATTTAGCTGAATTGATTAGAATAACATTAAATTTCAAGCTTATTAAAACTTTTAGGTTCAATAAATGATCATTATTCAAGCAAATCATCAAGTATGAGCAAAATCATTGAAACACAAGACATCACAAAGTCATATATAATGGGTACAACGGTGGTAAATGCTCTTCAGGGGGTTTCCATTACCATTAACAAAGGTGAATATGTAGCTTTTATGGGGCCTTCCGGTTCTGGTAAATCTACCCTGATGAATATCATTGGCTGCCTGGATACCCCTACCAGTGGCATTTACAGTCTTAATAATCAATTGGTCAGTGATATGACAGAAAATGAACTGGCTGAGGTAAGAAACAAGGAAATTGGTTTTGTATTTCAAACCTTTAACCTATTGCCCCGTGCCTCCGCACTTGAAAATGTAGCGCTTCCTTTGATTTATGCAGGCTATGGCAAATCTGAGCGTGATGAAAAGGCTATGGATACCCTTGCCAGTGTTGGTCTTGATACACGCGCGCACCACAAACCTAATGAACTTTCAGGTGGCCAGCGCCAACGTGTAGCCATTGCCAGGGCATTGGTTAACGATCCAAGTATTATCCTGGCGGATGAACCTACCGGTAACCTTGACTCAAAAACGTCTTACGATATTATGGCCCTCTTTCAAGAGCTTCACGACAAGGGCAATACCATAATAATGGTAACACACGAAGATGACATTGCGCATTATGCCCATCGGATTATACGCCTTCGCGATGGTTTGGTCGAGTGGGATAAGAAAAATGAACAAATAACACGTAGCAAGCCTGTAGTATTTGCTGAATAATTCAATTACTGATTCTATTTAAAATAAATAGAATTAGCGCTTGACTATTGATCTTTGAATCTTCAATTTTAAGAAATGAAGATATACACCAAAACCGGTGATGCCGGAAGCACCTCTCTTTTCGGTGGAACCCGGCTTTCAAAAGCCGACCTGAGAATAGAAAGTTATGGTACGGTTGATGAATTGAATGCGCATATTGGGCTATTACGCGATCAACAGGTAAATGCTTCTCGTAAATCAGAACTTATCTCCATTCAAGAATTACTGTTTACAATTGGCTCCATGCTTGCAGCCGAACCCGGAAATGAAAAAATCAAAATTCCCGTGATTAGCGAATCGCATATTCATTCTCTTGAAAAAGAGATAGATACTATGGAGTCTAAACTGCCACCTATGCGAAATTTTGTACTTCCCGGAGGTCATATTTCTGTATCCACTGCACATGTGGCACGCACGGTATGCCGTAGGGCGGAACGTTTATGTGTGGCACTCCACGCTGCATCTCCCATAAATGTGCTAATTCTCAAATACCTTAACCGCTTATCAGATTATCTTTTTGTTCTTTCCCGCATGATTTCGCAAGAAACAGGGGCTGAGGAAGTACCCTGGAAACCTCAGGTATAAGTTTTTATGGCTAACATACGTTAGTCGGCAAATTCTTTTAATTTTGGCCGTGCTAAAAGAAAACAAGCGGATGACCGAGACCCTGAATATTGTTACCGAAAAAATTCAAAATTCAAGAATCAGCGAGGTTGATTTCAATAATATTCCCTTTGGTAAAGTTTATACCGACCACATGTTTGTTGCCGACTATAAAGACAAAGAGTGGAAAAACCTTAAGATAAAACCTTACGAAAACATTCGCATTAGTCCGGCCAGCCCTGCCATTCATTACGGGCAATCAATCTTTGAGGGAATGAAGGCCTACAAAGACGAAAGTGGCAGCGCTTTGGTGTTTAGGCCTTTGGATAACTGGAAGCGCATGAACATTTCCGGAGAGCGCATGTGCATGCCCTTTATTCCGGAAGAAATTTTCATGGAGGGGCTGAATTCATTAATTGATCTTGATAGAAACTGGATTCCCGCTAAAGACGGGAGCTCTTTGTACATCCGGCCTTTTTTATTTTCGGCAGATGAATATGTAGGAATTAAACCATCCGATAATTGGACTTTCATGATTATACTTTGTCCGGTGGGTTCATACTATTCTACTCCTGTAAAAGTAAAAATTGAAACACATTACACACGGGCTGTAGCAGGTGGTACCGGTTATGCAAAAGCAGGAGGAAATTATGGTGGCGCCATATACCCCGCGAAGCTTGCTCAGGATAAGGGTTATCATCAATTGGTATGGACTGATGGTATTGAGCATAAATACATTGAAGAGTCGGGAACAATGAACGTGATGTTTGTAATTGACGACACGCTAGTAACCCCCGCATTAAACGATTCCATATTGGCAGGCATTACACGTGACAGTGTACTGGCATTAGCCCGCAATTGGGGTATGAAGGTTGAAGAAAGAAGAGTTGCAGTTGACGAATTAATTGCTGCACTAAAAGCTGGAAGAGTAAAAGAAGCCTTCGGTGCGGGTACTGCTGCAACAATCGCCCACATTGAACTGATTGGTCATGAGGATAAAGACTATACCTTACCCCCCATCTCAGAAAGAAAATTCGCCAACAAGGTTTTGGCAGAACTCGAGGGAATCAAGCGAGGCAAACTTAAAGATAAGTTTGAGTGGGTTTATAAAATCTGATAAGCTCCCTATTCTCAAAATATAAATTATCTCATCCGGGTTGAATTAAAATTATGTATATTTCTGTATGAGATATGCATCAATATGTATTCTTATTTGCTGCTTTACTATAAGTACTAAAGCGCAATATCAGTTGGTGGTTGTAAAGAAGAATGATGTGGTATTGCGTTTTGACCAGGGGAGTGATTTTGTATATAAACTTAAGGGAGACAAAAAGAAAAAAACAAGTTTTATACGAACTATAAAACAAGACACCGTTTTTCTTTGGCGTGATACTGTTTTGGTTCATGAACTGGTTGCGATTTATGAAGACCGTAGACGCTTTCACAATACAGTCGGACACTTTCTAGCAAGAGCAGGAATTGTCTATTTTCTTGCCGACCAAATAAATAATACCCTTGTTGCAGGGAATTCGCCTTCAATTGATAACAATGTAGCCCTGGTAAGTACAGGACTTCTTGTAACTGGCGTACCCCTAATATTTATCAACAGAAAAATACATCGTAAAGGCAGGAAATTCAGGTACGTTACTACAAGCCCCGGTTCTCCATTTTACTTAAGCACTTTTAATTAAAAATCCACTACATATATTCTAAATTCAAAATTGAATGATCCTGTTGTGTTCATCAATTTGTAGAAAAGTTTAGCTTTGCACACAAATCAAATAATCTATGACTATAGAACAGTTGAAAGACTTGAAGGCACGCGTTGTAGCCTTGAGGGGGTACCTTTGACTACGATCGCAAGATTGAAGAAGTAAAAGACGAAGAACTTATTACCCAGCAAGCCGATTTCTGGAACAAGCCTAAAGAGGCTGAGGCCATGCTCAAAACACTTCGAGCCAAAAAAATCTGGACCAACAGTTTCGAAAAAGTATACAAAGGCCTTGAAGACCTTGAAACACTCTATGAATTTCATCAGGCAGGTGATGTCGAAGCTGATGAAATGGACAGGGAATACAATAAGATCCTGAAGTTAGTTGAAGAACTAGAGTTCAAAAAGATGCTTAGCCGGGAAGAAGACCAGCTTGGCGCCATGATAGAAATCAATCCGGGTGCGGGGGGTACAGAAAGCAATGATTGGGCCGAAATTCTCAACCGCATGTATATTATGTGGGGAGAAAAGAGTGGTTATAAGGTAAGACAGGTCGATTACCTGCCGGGAGAAGTTGCCGGAATAAAATCTGCCACACTGGAAATTGAGGGGCCATTTGCTTATGGTAAACTCAAATCTGAAATTGGTGTACATCGCCTGGTAAGAATTTCCCCATTTGATTCCAATGCCAGGCGCCACACTTCCTTTGCATCAGTATTTGTTTATCCCATAGTAGATAATGATATAGAAATCGAAATTAATCCATCTGATATTGAATTGCATACATCAAGATCTGGTGGGGCAGGTGGGCAAAATGTAAACAAAGTAGAAACCAAAGTACAGCTAACACACAAACCTTCGGGTATTGTAGTGGTATGCCAGGTAGAACGCTCGCAACATGCCAACCGAGAGAAGGCCATGCAAATGCTAAAATCGCGTTTGTATCAATTAGAACTAGAAAAACGTAATGCTGCACGCGATAAAATAGAAGCAGGCAAAATGAAAATAGATTTTGGTTCTCAAATACGCAATTACGTACTGCATCCCTATAAACTAGTTAAAGATGCCCGCACCGGAGTAGAACGAACAGATGCGCAAAATGTACTGGATGGTGAACTGGATGATTTTATTAAGGCTTTTTTATTAGGCGCACAGGAAAAATCAGCTAATTAATTAACGTCCTTGTGCTCTCCATTTAAAATAAAGGATAAGTATGTCATTTCATCAATTCCTCAAATTCAATATCAAGTAATTCAAATGCCTCCCAACCAATAAAATCGAAGTGCCACCATTCTGAAGTGTATACCTTGAAACCATGTTTGTGCATTACAGATTTTAGCAGCTCCCGGTTTGTGAAAGTCTCATGATCTTCCAGAGGAAAATCAGCATGGGCCCTTTCTTCAAATGAATCATATGAAGTAGGCATGGTAAGTTCCTCCTTAGTTAACAAATCAATCAAGGTAAGATCAACTGCACATCCGCGGTTATGTCTTGATCCACGATAAGGAGACGCCACATAAGTCGTGTCCTTGTATATTTCATAAAATTTAACCGTTGCCGCATATGGGCGGTAGGCATCAAAAATTTTAAGACCAAGCCCTTTTGTTTTTAGCTCTTCTTGAATTCGCAATATTGCTTCGGCTACAGGTTTACGGGCAAAAGCTTTTGGTAACTGGTAAATGTGCGCTCCTGTAAAATTATTTGTGGTGGCGTAACGAATATCCAATAGCAGACCAGGAATGAAAACTTCAAGATCAATTAATTCCTTGTTCGGATCAGCTTCCACTTGTTTATGATAAGTAGCCATATTATTGGTTACTTCAACCCCGTATGCATTCTTGTCCTGAGTTTTTGAATCACAGCCTAAAATAAAAACTAATGCAGTAGTTAAAACAGAATAAAAAATAGTATTCATTAACGTTTGATTTGATTTTTTTTAATCGCTATTAGAATAAAATATCTAAAATGTGACATTATGTGGTCAATTATCTATTATACTTTTTCCGAATCATTATGCTCATAAGTCTTGTGAAATAGGTGCTCATTATATTTACAAATTTACCGAACAAGGAGTGCGTCTCCGCCTGTTTTCTTTTCTTAATCTGTTTTAAAATTTTTCGGGCTGTTTCTTCTCTCGTACTGACCAATCGCTTCGGACGCTCAGGTATACTTTCTAAATCACCATTCGGAGCAATAACTTTTTTGTCATTCTCGTTTTCTGTAAAACCTACATAGGCTATTCCTACAAAAATTTTATCCTTATATAGTTCTATACGCAAACTCTGTGCAAGTGCCTGAAGTGCACGCTTAGAGAGTGAATAGGCTGAATAAGCAGGTAATCCATGAAAGCCAGCTATACTTGAAACAAAAAAAATCGAGTCGAGCGAATTTCTAAATTGTTTTAATGCAGTCATTACCGGATACATTGAACCATAGATATTAATATCAATCACCTGCTTTGCCACCTCGGGTTTTAGTTTTTCAAGTTCACC
>CAZVFM010000142.1:0-7298 GCA_964626095.1 uncultured Roseivirgaceae bacterium
CTGAAACTGCAAAGTTGGCCAATGCACATGGCATCGAAGCGCAGATACTTTCTGCAGCAGAAGTACAGCAGCTTGAACCCGATGTAAAAATTGATGTAAGGGGAGGAGTTTTCTTTCCCGGAGATGCACACCTTACTCCGCAATTATTGAATAGGGGTTTGATTGATTACTTAAAAAAACAAGGAGTAGCATTTCATACTTCATCTGTTGTAAAAGATTTTGTAGTCGAGTCAGGAAAAATTAAATCAGTAAAGACCGAGCGAGATGAATTTGATTTCGATGAAGTAGTAATTGCTACCGGTTCATGGTCAGGTGTGTTGGTGAAGAAACTTAGATTGAATTTGCCTATGCAAGCCGGAAAGGGCTATAGCTTTACCTTGAACGATATCACAAAGAATACACGCATACCTTCTATTTTTCTGGAAGCCCGCATAGCTGTTACTCCTATGGGCAATACATTACGCTTTGGAGGCACCATGGAAATCAGTGGCATCAACCATCGCATCAATATGAAAAGAGTGCAGGGCATTGTGGATGCTATTCCAAACTATTATCCTGAAATGAACATTGAATTACCAAAGCAAGAAGAAGTATGGCATGGCTTGCGACCATGTTCTCCTGACGGTTTGCCCTACATTGGCAGAAGCAAAAAAATATCAAACCTTACTATTGCAACCGGCCATTCCATGATGGGCTTAAGTCTCGGTGCGGGAACTGGAAAATTGGTATCTGAAATTATTAATCAGGAACCAAACAGCATAGACATCAATGCTTTTGAGCCGAAGAGGTTTTAAAAGTTTAATTGTATTATGGTAGGGCTGTCCCCCGCTGGCGGGGGTAGGGGGTGGTTAAGCATCTTCAATCCTCCCCCAACCCCCTCCATGAGGGGGACAATTCAAACTAATTATGCATTTTAATGTAAATATTAAGTTCATTTTGAATATCTACTTCGATTAATTACTTTATATAAAATTTCTAAAAGAATGGGAAGCTATTATTTGCTTGACATGATTAATAAGATCAAGTACAATGAAAGCCTGCGCAGAAAGAAAAATGTATTTAAGGATAATAGAGATGCCTATCTCAAGGTATCTAATAGAGAAGCTGTATTTTTCAAAACTGCGACCAAAGAACAACTGGCTGAAATTAGAACGAAGGTTATTGAAGAAAGGAAGAAGGAATCCAAAAAAAGAATTTTTATTTTAATTATTTCTATACCTATTGCTGCAATATGTGTGTATTTGATTGCTGAGTATTTTTCGCTTTGGCTTCAAAGAAGATTTTAAAAAGTAGTTCTATTTTCTCAAGACCAACAGAAAAAAATCCTTTTCCATTTCCAGGTATCCATACTCATAACAAAACTTATACATGGCACCTTCCTTGGTAGTATATATACCTGTAATGTGATTAAAGTCGAATCCTGCTTTAGTGAGTTTGTCGCGGTGTAATTTAGTTTTTCCGTTGGGGTTAAGCTCCTTTAAAATTCTTCTATTTCGTTTTAATGCGTTATCAATATTGCGTACCAACTTACTGGAGTCGTTGTTTAATTTATTGTTGCGAGAGCTTCGACATTGATCGGAACAAAAACGTTTATCAGCCCTGCCGCTAAACTTTGTGCCGCATTCTTCACACTTCTTATCCATAAATAAATATTTTGCGCTCACCGAAATTAATGAAATGTCTGCAAATTGATACTTCACTGACCTCACAATGGGGCAAAAAAAACCATATTTGGACTTAACAATTTGGTAATATTGGGTATTTTTGAAAATTACCGGCCTTAATCCGAACTAAATGAAGAAAATCATAAAGAGTTTTATACTCATCATCAACTATAAAACAATCATTATAACCATACTGGCGCTGGCCTCAACTTATATTTGTCATAAGTATCAATTGGTAGCCGATTTCCCCCTTATTCTTGTAAGTGTTGCCATCGTATTTCCTGTAGTATTTTCAATTGATACAGCTTATAAGCGCAGAGAAAATGCTTTAAAACATTATGCAGACTTAAGAGGACATGCAGTAGCCATCTATTATGCCATGCGTGATTGGATTGAGCCAGAAGGACATAACATGCCGGAAAAAACACGCAACTTATTGACACAAATACTTAATAGGATCAGGGCATTATTAAAAACCAGGGATGTTGATGATGTAAGGGAAAAGCATCAGGATATTTTCAATTTGTTTGCACAACTGTCTGCTTATACACAAGAGATGCGCAAATATGGATTACAAAGCGGTGAGGTGTCCAGGGTAAGCCAATATGTAAGCAAGATGATGATAGCATACGATAATATGAAGATTGTACATCGTTATCGTACGCCAATTACACTTCGGGCCTATAGCAAAGGATTTATTTATGCATTCCCTGTTATTTATGGTCCTTACTTTGCCAATACAATGGCAGATTATTCCTCATTATGGCTTGGTTATATAATGCCAACACTCTACAGCTTCATTTTAGTGAGTTTGGATAACATACAGGATCACCTGGAAGATCCTTACGATGAAGTAGGAGAGGATGATATTCGTTTTGAACTTAACGAGTTTGAGCGATTGCTCAGCTAAAGATTTTCAGGCAAGTATATCCTTATAAGCATCACCTTTTGTAAGTACAGCTTTAGCAAAAGGGCATAGCGGAATTATTTTTATTCCATGTGCTCTTGCATACTGCACTGCTTCGTTTACCAGTTTTTTACCGGCACCAGTTCCGCGTAAGGCATCACTAACCTCAGTATGATCAATAATGATTTTATCTTCTCCGGCTTTGGAGTAAGTCATTTCAGCAAGGCGTTTCCCTTCTTCTTCTATAAAGAAAGTACCTTTACTGACATTATCTTCATGTTGTATTTGCATCAATATGTTCCTCAGTTAAATTCTTTACATGTGTTTTACTTAGCATAAGCCACGCTACGCATTTCTCTGATCACAGTAACTTTCACTTGACCAGGATATTGCATATCGCGCTCAATCTTTTGCGAGATATCAAAAGACAGTTGAGATGCGCGTTCATCGCTGGCCTTTTCAGCATCAACAATCACCCTTAATTCACGCCCGGCCTG
Source organism: uncultured Roseivirgaceae bacterium (assembly GCA_964626095.1). GTDB lineage: Bacteria > Bacteroidota > Bacteroidia > Cytophagales > Cyclobacteriaceae > DAOLDI01. The sequence continues at coordinate 3,069 of CAZVFM010000142.1, forward strand.
AATGGCGTAACATTTCTCCACACCTTCAAAACCTAAACCTAATTGCTCCAGATCTTTGAGGCGTTTAATGTATTGTTCCATTACCTCTCGTCTTGCGCCAGGTCTTGCTCCTGAAATTGCATCGCAGGCTTGTACTATAGGAGAAATAACACTGGTCATTTCAATTTCATCATGGTGTGCTCCAATGGCATTACAAATAGCAGGATGTTCCTTGTATTTCTCTGCGAGTTCCATCCCTACAATGGCATGGGGTTTTTCCAGTTCTTCCGGCCAAACTTTTCCTAAATCGTGTAATAAGCCTGCACGCTTTGCTTGTTTCACATTTAGACCAAGTTCTGCAGCCATAATAGCGCAGAGATTAGCCACTTCGCGTGAGTGTTGCAAAAGGTTTTGTCCGTAAGATGACCTGTATCTCATCCTTCCAACAATGCGCACCAGTTCGGGATGCAGGCCATGAATGCCCAGGTCGATTACCGTACGCTCACCCAATTCAATTATTTCGTCTTCTATGTTTTTGTTTGTCTTGGTTACAATCTCTTCAATACGCGCAGGGTGAATACGGCCATCTTGTACGAGTCGGTGCAAAGAAAGTCGGGCTATTTCTCTTCGCACAGGATCGAAGCCTGAAATGATAATTGCCTCAGGGGTATCGTCTACAATAATTTCGACACCTGTGGCTGCTTCCAGCGCACGTATATTTCTACCCTCACGCCCGATTATTTTTCCTTTGATGTCATCACTTTCGATATTGAAAACGGAAACGGAGTTTTCAATGGCATGTTCGGTAGCAGTACGCTGAATGGTCTCAACAACAATTTTTCTTGCCTCCTTGGTAGCAGTTAACTTAGCCTGCTCCATGATGTCTTTGATGTAAGATGAGGCTTTGGTTTGTGCTTCATCTCGTAAAGATTGCACCAACTGCTCCCTTGCTTCTTCAGCGGTTAGCTTAGATACATTTTCAAGTATACTGATCTTTTGCTGGTTGAATTTATCTAAATCTTCTTTTTTCTTCTTAACAACTTCCAGTTGACTTTGAAGAGTTTGTTGTTGTTCGTCAAGTTCAGCTTCTTTTCTCTTAACCTGTTCAATTTCCCTTGAGAGAGAAGATTCTCTTTGCTTTATCTTTTGTTCATTGGATATGATTTGATTTTTCTTCCGCGAGGCCTCCTCTTCAAACTCTGCCTTCATTTTAAGCAGCTTTTCTTTTGCTTCAAGAATTTTATCTTTTTTGATATTCTCGGCTGCAAGTTCAGCTTCTTTAATCAGTCGATTAGAGTAATCATCGATTTCTTGCTGTTTTTTGCGATATTTTCTTTTATACCTGATGTTTCCAATGAGTATTCCGATAAGGATAGCAACAAGTGCAGCAGATGCACTGATAAAAATAATGTTTTCCATAGCCTAAAAATTTATGTTTACGGCCCGAAAACAATGGTGGATATAACGTGGATGCTGAAAAGTAGAATATTAGATGGCCTGACTAACTAATTGGTTGAGGTAACCAATTTTTTCGACTATGGTTTTATCGGTTTCATGTTGTTCCTGACTGTTTGAAAGTCCATCAACCACACAATCAAAGGCCACCATAGCTAACAGGTCTTGTTTATCATCGATACCGTATTGCTCTTTATAATTCCTGATCCTTTCATTTATTAGTTTAGCTGCCTTGCGGATTTTTTCCTCATCATCCCTTTTCACTTTCATGGGATATTCCCGGTCGGCAATCTTAATTCTTATTGAAAGTTCCTCCATTAACAGGTCTTGGATTTAGCTTATCTGCTCAAATGAGCTATACATTTATCGATTTCTCTAATGTACTCGTCAATTCTTCTTTTCAACTCGGGGTCATTTCCACCTTCCGGGTCAATATTATCTACAAGTTTAGCAATTTTGAACTGATTTTTAAAACCGCTGAGTTGTTCGTCTCTAGCTGAAAGTTCCTGTTTAAGCGCTAGGTTTTCTGATTCGGTGTTTTTGAGGGTTTCTTTGAGGTTTTTGTGCTCTGTAAGCAGCATTAGCAGTCTCCGTTCTAGTCCGGAGAGGTTGGTTTTTAGCAGTTCCTGATCCATTTAAATGTTTTGGTTTTAGGCTTTGGTCTTTTTTGGTTAAGACAAGTTATTTCCTGATCACCGCACCCAACTCTTCTTTAAATCGCTTCATCAGCTTCTCCATAACCTCTTCAATTTCCCGATCTGTCAGCGTCTTGTTTTCGTCCTGTAAAATAAAACTTAATGCGTATGCTTTTTTGTTTTCGGGAATATTTTTTCCCTCATACACATCAAATACATTAATTTTTCTGATAAGTTTTTTCTCTGTTGCCTTGGCAATTTTAACTAACTCATCAAAGCCGATTTTCTTGTCAAGTACAAGCGAGAGATCCCGTTTTACCTCAGGAAATTTCGGCAATTCTTTAAATACGATATTATGCTTTGTTATCCTGAAAAGCAAGTCTGCATCTATATCTGCATAAAATATTTCTTGCTTGAGGTCAAAATGCTTGGCGAGTGTTTCATTTACTTTACCCAAGACCACAAGGCTTTCATCGCCTATACTAAGCTTTGAGCCATATTCAAGAAAATCATCGCTGAAATTTTCCTGTTTGGTTTCAAATTTGCCTGTACGCTGAAATACATGCGATACCTGCTGTGCCAGATCATGAAAATTTACTGGAGTGCTTTTTTGTTGCCAGCTTTCAGCCCATTGGTTGCCCGTGATAAGTAATACCAGGTGCTTATCCTCCTGGTACTCTCCGTCTGTTTTGTGATAGGTCTTTCCAAACTCAAAAAGTTTCAGGTCTTTTTGTTTGCGGTTAATGTTATGCTCGCATACCTTAAGTAAACTATAGAGCATATTTTGCCGCATACGGTCAATTTCTTCACTTAGTTTATTCTGTAGAATAACCGGCTGGCCCTTTTGAGGTAAGCTTATCCGGTTGTATAAACCCTCACTGGTTAGCGAATTAGTTATAACTTCATAAAATCCATTGGCCACCAGGGTTTGTCTGAGGGCATTTTCGAAAGTGTCAATACTCCTCTCGGGATGTTCAGCCAAAAACTCAGTGCCTGTATTTTCCGGCAATTCGATGTTATCTAATCCGTATATTCGAATAATCTCTTCAACAATATCGGCTGGTTGTTTTACGTCAACTCGAAAAGTAGGCACGTTCAATGTATATCCATCCTTATTTTCTTCCAGCACTTTAATGTCAAGCTGTTTAAGAATGTCAAATACCTCTTTTCGCGGAATAACCTTTCCTATCAGGCGATTAACATAGGCCTCCTTGATATTAATTTTTGTGGGCTGAATAGGATTGTTGTAAACATCAGTTATTTCAGAAATACTTCCTCCTGCAACCTCTTTAATTAGCATAGCTGCACGTTTGAGTGCATATACGGTAATTTCCGGGTCAGTACCTCTTTCAAAACGAAATGAGGCATCGGTTTTTAATTGATGTTTAAGTGCTGTTTTGCGTACATAGGTTGCATCAAAGCAGGCACTTTCCAGAAAAATATTTTGGGTGCTTTCCTTAATTCCTGAATGGATACCTCCAAATACACCTGCGATACACATGCCTCCATTTTTATCGCAAATCATCAAATCGCTGGACGCTAGCTTGCGCTCTTTTTCGTCAAGTGTGGTGAATGGACTTCCTTCCGGCAGCGTCTTTACAATTACTTCTTTACCACTGATAACATCCGCATCAAAAGCATGCAATGGTTGTCCAGTTTCGTGTAGCACATAATTCGTGATGTCTACTATGTTGTTTATCGGACTAAGCCCAATAGCAAGCAATCTATTTTTCAACCAATCGGGCGATTCCTGCACTTTTACTCCGCTTATACAAAGACCTGAATATCTTGGGCAGGCTTCTTTGTTTTCGACAGTAATTTTTATGGGATTTACAGCGTCATCAGCTTTAAATGCAGTTACATCTGGCCATTGTATATCCCTGGAAAGTTTGGCTTTTAAATCGCGCGCTACACCTATGTGTGAGGCTGCATCCACCCGGTTAGGAGTAAGCCCGATTTCGAATATTTTGTCAGCTACAACATGGAAATATTCGGAAGCAGGTGTTCCGTTTGGTAAATTTGTTTCCAGCACCATGATGCCTGCATGACTTTCTCCAATACCGATTTCATCTTCTGCGCAAATCATGCCTTCCGAAACTTCCCCTCTTATTTTGGCTTTTTTGATTTCGAAAGGTTCACCTTTGCTTGGGTACAACTTAGT
>CAZVFM010000143.1:0-7206 GCA_964626095.1 uncultured Roseivirgaceae bacterium
TGTCAGGTTTCGGAGAAGTGCTGTTATTTATTTTAGCAGGTGTTGTATTTGCGCTTGGTGGATTGATCACTTCATGGATTATCCGACCCAATCGCCCTAATCCTGAAAAACTTAGTACTTACGAAAGCGGAGAAGACGCCATTGGCAACGCCTGGGGACAATTCAATATTCGCTTTTATATCATTGCACTTATATTTCTTTTGTTTGAAGTGGAAGTAGTCTTGCTGTTTCCATGGGCAACCGTATTTGCCAGGAAAGAATTGATTGAAGCCACTAATGGTACCTGGGGTTGGATGGCCTTACTTGAAATGTTTGTTTTTGTTGGAGTGTTAGCAATAGGCTTGGCTTATGCATGGGTAAATGGTCATTTGGATTGGGTAAAACCTGAGCCGAAACCAACACAGGTGAAATCTATTGTACCTACTGAATTGTATTTAAAAATTAACGAGAAGTATAAATAACAATCGATTATCAATTCATCATTAAACATAGTATGGGTTTATTAGATCATCAATTCAACCAAGGTGGATTCATTATCTCCAAAGTAGATGATCTCATCAATTGGGCCAGGTTATCCTCGATGTTTCCCATGACATTTGGTTTGGCATGCTGTGCAATAGAGTTCATGAGTACGGGTACTTCTATTTACGATATGGATCGCTTTGGCATGGCTCCGCGATCATCACCACGACAAGCCGATGTGATGATTGTTGCCGGTACGGTTACTTTTAAAATGGCCGATCGCATACGCAGATTATATGAGCAAATGGCCGAACCTCGATATGTTATCTCCATGGGTTCTTGTGCCAATTGTGGTGGTCCATACTGGCAACATGGCTATCATGTACTGAAGGGGGTTGATAAAGTTATTCCGGTGGATGTGTATGTTCCCGGCTGTCCGCCCAGACCAGAAGCATTGATTGGCGGAATTTTAAAGCTACATGAAAAAATTCGCAGCGAAACCTTGATGGCACCAAAAGCCATCGAACAAATTATGGAAAAGGAAAAAATTAATCATGGCTGACTTTCAGGCGATAATTGAAATTATCCGACCGAATTGTAAGCATGAAGCCTTACGGGTGGATGAAAATGCCTCACCTAAGGCAGCAATTATTCATGCTGATGACCTGATCGTGGTCTGTAATACATTGCAAACAAATAAATCATTGTACTTTGATTTGCTTTCGTGTGTTACAGGTATTGATAATGGCCCTGACGCAAACACAATGGAAGTGATTTATAATTTTTATTCCATTCCATTTGATCACCACCTGATGCTAAAAGTGATTTTGTCAAGAGAAAATCCTGAGATTGAATCCGTTGGTGAAATCTGGAGAACAGCTTTATGGCACGAACGTGAAGCGTATGATTTATTGGGAATCCATTTTAAAAATCATCCTGATTTAAGAAGAATACTATTACCGGCAGATTGGGAGGGGTATCCCTTGCGCAAAGATTATCAAGTGCAAGAATATTATAGAGGTGTTAAAGTGGAAAGTGAATCCAATTAACATTGGATAACTTAAGTCCAAGGAAGGCACAACTAAGAACGAACAAAATGTAAAACTGCAATGCAATGAGTAAGGAAACTTTGTTTACGGAAAGACAAAGATTTAAACAATGGTGGCTTTGGCTGATTCTGTTAGGAGTTAATTGGCTAGTTTTCAAACAAGTTGTGGGTGGACTACAATTTAAGGATAGTCCAACCAATAATACTGTACATTTAATAGCGGCAGGAATAACTATTTTATTAACATTATTATTTGTTATCTGTCGACTGGACACGGTTATCAAAAAAAATGGAATTTATGTTCGCCTTTTCCCTTTTCACGTAAAGTTCAAGCATTACACTTGGGATGAGCTGACTAGATCGTTTGTTAGACAGTATTCTCCCATAAGCGAGTATGGTGGTTGGGGACTAAGACTTGGGTCATTTGGAAAAGGAACAGCATATAATATTTCGGGCGATAAAGGTTTACAACTTGAATTTACTAATAACAAGAAACTACTTATTGGAACGAATAAGCCTGACGAATTAACCGAAGTGCTCAATAAAATTGGACAACTAAAACGGTGAAGACAGAACCACAAACCGATAACACCCCATTGCGAGGGTGCAAAAAGTGGTCGCTTCAATAAAAAGGACAATGGCAAACAGGAAATAGTTTTATGACTTTTCACTTTAATCTTTCCACTTGTTAAATGAAGCAGACCTATCAATATAGCGAAACTAATTTAAGCAACTCAGAGCCCACAAAATACAAGGGCACCGATCTGAAGTCAGAGGAGATGCTGATCAACCTGGGTCCGCAGCACCCTTCAACACATGGTGTATTGAGGTTGGAGATCATTACGGACGGGGAAGTAGTACGTGAAGTGATTCCACATTTGGGTTACCTACATCGTTGTTTTGAAAAGCACGCTGAGAATCTTCCGTACAGCCAGGTAATTCCTTTTGTAGATCGCATGGACTATGTGGCGGCCATGAATAACGAACATGTTTATGCCATGGGGGTTGAACGCATGCTGGGCATAAGCGAACAGATACCCAAACGTGTAGAATACATTAGGGTGCTGGTAACAGAACTTAATCGTATTGCTTCGCACTTCATTGCGATAGGTACCTACGGTATGGACATAGGGGCATTCACACCTTTCTTTTGGACCATGCGAGACCGCGAGCATATCTTGCGTTTGCTTGAATGGGCAAGTGGTGCGCGATTGTTATATAACTACATCTGGATCGGAGGATTATATTATGATTTACCTGTTGGTTTTGAGGAACGTTGCAAAGAGTACCTCGATTACCTGAAACCAAAATTACGCGAACTCGAAGAAGTGTTGATTGAAAATAAGATTTTTATTTCACGCACAGCGAATGTGGGGGTGCTTCCATTAGCACTTGCTATTAATTATGGTGCAAGCGGCCCGATGCTTCGTGGCTCTGGTCTTCGCTATGACTTAAGAAAAGTTGATGGCTACTCGGTTTACCCTGAACTGGATTTTAAAATTCCCATAGGTGAAGGTAAGATGGGGACGGTAGGCGATTGCTGGGATCGCACCTGGGTACGTATGCAGGAAATTCATGAGTCGGTTAAGATAATTGAACAATGCATCAGCAAACTGCAAACGGATCATAAGCGTACGCGCGATTTTGATCCACAGACTATGGTGCCAAAAAAAATCAGGCCTAAAGCACAGGATTTTTATGTCAGGGGTGAAAGTCCAAAAGGTGAACTGGGATTTTTCTTTCGAGCGGATGGAAAATCGGATATTCCCTTTCGTTGCAAGGCACGCTCTTGTTCATTTTCCAATCTTTCTCTATTACCCGAAATCAGTAAAGGTGTACTCATTGCCGATTTAATTGCCATTCTGGGCTCGATAGACATCGTCCTCGGTGAAGTTGATCGTTGAAATTATTAACTTGGGCTATGCTCAAAATACTTTCAGCCGAACAAATCAAAGCCCTTGATGCTTATACCATAAAGAACGAGCCCATTGCTTCCATTGATTTAATGGAGCGCGCATGTCAGGCTTTTGTTAATCGCTTTATTGAAATTGTTGAGCAATCACGAATCATAACTATTGTTTGCGGTACGGGAAATAATGGAGGAGATGGCCTGGGCGTAGCAAGGTTGTTATACGAGAAAAGATTTCAGGTAAATGTATGGATTGTGCGAGGTGCTGCTTCTGAATCAGAAGATTTTACTGTTAACCTGAATCGCCTGCCAAAAGAAATCCCGGTAAAAGAAATACTAAACGAATCAGACCTTGATGCGCTTGAGGAAAGTAAAATTATTATTGATGCCCTGTTCGGCTCAGGACTTTCAAAGCCAATAGAGGGCTTGCATGCGTCAGTAATTAATTATCTGAATACCCTGAATGCTTACCGCATTGCCATTGATATTCCCTCTGGAGTTTTTGCGGATAAGCCGTCAATTAAAGGAGCAAAATTCAAAGCTGATCTAACATTAAGTTTTCAATTGCCAAAGCTTGTATTTCTTTTGCCTGATCATGCAGAAGAAATTGGTGTATGGGAATTGCTTGATATAGGTTTGAGTAAGCAATTTATTGAACAAATAGATGCTGAATTCTTTTTTACGGAGTTTGAAGAGATCAAGTCTATTGCAAAACCAAGAGTCCAATTCTCACACAAAGGAAATTATGGCAAAGCACTTTTGGTTTCAGGGTCTTATGGAAAAATGGGTGCAACCGTATTGGCAGCAAAAGCGGCCATGCGCAGCGGACTAGGTTTATTAACTGCACATGTGCCTAGCAGTGGGTATACGGTGCTGCAAACAGCCGTTCCTGAATGTATGTTGTTTACTGATGAGCATGCAGCGCACACGACTAAAATTAATCTAAAAGATTCTTTCGATGTGATTGGTGTAGGACCCGGTTTAGGTACACAGAGGGAAACGGGTGCGGCCTTACATCATTTAATGAGTGAATATCATAAGCCTATGGTTATCGATGCAGATGCATTGAATATTTTAGCGGAGAACAGGGCTTTGATTTTTACGGTTCCTCAAGGCAGTATACTTACTCCGCATCCTAAAGAATTTGAGCGCATAGTGGGTCAGGCAGAGAATGGATTTGAGCGATTAGAAAAACTAAAAGAATTAGCTAAGAAAATTAATGGAGTTGTACTACTTAAAGGTGCTTTTACTGCTATTGCATCGCCCGATGGAAAAATATATTTTAATTCTAGCGGAAATCCTGGTATGGCTACCGCTGGAAGTGGAGACGTGCTCACTGGTATCCTCACCGCACAACTCGCGAAAGGGTTGTCAGCATTAGATGCAGCACGCTTAGGGGTTTACTTGCACGGATTAGCAGCAGATATTGCAGTGGAGCAGTTGGGAGAAGAGGCGTTAATTGCCTCCGATATTATTGATTTTCTTCCAGATGCTTGGATGGATTTATCCTAGCTGAAAATATTATCAGCAAAACGCTCTAATTTATTTTTGACCTTGATTTACTTTGTAAAGATTAATAAGCTATGGATTTCTTTCTTGCATCATTTGTCGCCTTGTTCTCAGTTGTGAATCCATTGGGTGCAGTGCCTGTGTTCGTATCGTTGACAGCTGACCAAACTATCCAGATCAAAAACAGACAAGCATTGAAAACAAGTCTGATTATGATTGGGATTCTAACAACATTCTTTTTTGCAGGAACTTTTATATTGGATTTCTTTGGTATACGAATCGAAGACATTCGTATCGCGGGAGGTTTATTGATTTCCAATACGGCCTTTGGTTTATTATCTAATGACAAAGCACATGAGGGTAAAAGAATATCTAATGAGGTTAGGCAAGAGGGTATGGAAAAAGACGACATCTCATTTACCCCCATGGCAATGCCTTTGCTGTCAGGGCCCGGCTCTATTGCTTTAACCATAGGTTTTTTTGAAAAGACCAGGGGCTGGACAGACTATATATATACCCTATTGGCCATTGTAGCTGTGGCTGGGGTTACTTTTATTATTTTGCGTTCATCCAGAAAAATAAATAGGGTATTAGGTAAGGGGGGTATGGCAGGATTGTCTAAGATGATGGGCTTTATCATACTCTCCATCGGAATAGGGATGATTTTGAGAGGCTTACACCCTTTGGTGGCCAATATGATGGGAATTGAGTAACTTTGGACCAGTATTTGCGTATAAAAATCAGTGAATCTTTCAAAAACATATAGCCTTTTAGTAGTTGTGGCGGCACTTCTCATTGCCTTACCTTCGGCCGCACAGGTTTCGCGCGAGGGTTCAAGTGCATTTTATATTGACCCTTCTCCCAAGGTTGAAATTTACCCTAATCCGGCTACGGAGTTTATCCGGCTGAAAATGGAAATCGAAGATCATAAACAAGTTAAAATTAGTGTCCATAATATTATTGGTAATCCCATCGAGGTGGAGATGGAAGTAACTACTGAACAGGTAGTACTTAATATCAAAGATTTACCTTCGGGATACTATCTTTTATCGTTGAAGACAGAAAACCCACATTATAGAGGGACTTATAAATTTTTGAAGAGATAAAAAAACGCCCCGATGTTGCTGGAACGTTTTTTATGGGCAATTACTTACATCTATTCACTTCCCTCTGCTTCATCCAGAGTAATTGTACCAAGTTCATTTATTTGTCCTGTACTTACTGTCACGGCATCAATAGCTTTACTTTCATAGCCAGATTCTTCTCCGGGTTCAAAAGTAACTTTGAAAATACCGGCAGGTAAACCACCTACAAAGAACTGACCTGAACTCGCATTGCAGTATGCACTTCTTAAAGTATCTGTTCCCGAGAGTACGAAAATGGCCGTCTGAACTCCTGTTGGATCAATCATTCCAGATATGGCACCCTCTTGTGCTTCTGCAATAGCATTGATTACTGGCTTAAGTAAATAACCGCCATTACCTAATTTCACTACGGAACGTGCAGCATCAAAATCTAATAATACAGAATAAGTAATTCCTGAGATCAAATCAGCGTTAAGCAAAAGTTTAAGCCCGGTTTGCTGTGCGCTTGGTGTGGCGATAGGATAAGTTGTTCCCTTAACCACTACAGAATTATTATTACCCAGAATTAACCTTAATTGTTCAATCCTTCCACTGGGATACTCTGAATTGGTGAGTACGGTCTCGGTGCCATTGGTAAGCTCAAGTAAGTTATAGACTCCTTTGTTTACGCCCGGCAATGAAATCCAACCGTTTTCGCCTTCCTCATCGCTTGCTTTAACCTGAATATCCTGGATATCTACATTCACTGCTTCATAATCTCCAGGATTATCCGTTAATCTTACTACAATTCTACCGGTGCCCTCCTTTTCACTATCGCAAGAAACAGCGAGGAATAAGAAACCAACAATTAGACCTAAAAATGATAGTTTTTTCATAATAGTCGTTGTTTTAATACACATGTTTTACTTAGAATAAACGCAAAGACTAATTTCAAATTTTAAGTTATCAGACGAGCAACTGGATAGATAGATAATGTGCGGTTAAAGCATTTAAAAAACATGATTTAGCTTTTATTACGAGGGAATGCCCGATCGCGGACACTTTTTGTTCAATATTGAGCATTTAAAAAGACTCCAAAGGCCATATTAGCTGCGTAACGCAATAATTAATTCTGGCAAGACTTTGGAATAAAGTATGGAAAATCAACAATATGATTAAGAATTACTTGGCCATTGCTTTTCGCAATCTCAGCA
>CAZVFM010000144.1:0-7149 GCA_964626095.1 uncultured Roseivirgaceae bacterium
CAGCTTCGGCTGGGGTAGCTTGTCCCGGGGTTTGGTCAACAGGTGTTACTTTTGTTGATATTAACGGAGATGGTTTTTTGGACATCTATGTGTGTAAGTCAGGTAACCCGGATGCGCCCAACAGGCATAATGAATTGTTCATTAATAATGGAGACCTGACATTTACTGAGCGGTCTAAAGAGTATGGACTAGATGTAGTGGGGTTATCTGTACAAGCAGCTTTCTTTGATTTCGATAAGGATGGTGACTTAGACTGTTACCTGCTTACCAATTCTTTCAAATCGGTAGGCAATTATGATTTGGTGCAAAATCAAAGAGAAATACCCGACCCGCTGGGAGGAGGTAACAAATTCTTTATTAACGAAAATGGCAAGTTTCGCGATTATACCGAAGAAGCTGGAATTTATAGAAGTAATATCGGCTTTGGCTTAGGAATAACCTTGGGTGATTTTAACGATGATGGTTGGCCTGATATATTTATTTCTAACGATTTCTTTGAAAGAGATTATTTATATATCAATAACCAGCAAGGCGCTTTTGTAGAATCATTGACCGATTATTTTGAATCTATCAGTATGGGTTCTATGGGTGCTGATTACGCTGATCTGGATAACGATGGCATACCAGAACTATTTGTTACTGAAATGCTGCCCGATTCATTAAGTCGCAAGAAAACAAAAACAGTATATGAGAATTGGGATAAGTATCAACTTAATATTGAGAACGGATACCACTACCAATTGCCTAGAAACGTACTTCAAAAAAAAGTTGGCCAGAATAATTTTGTTGAAATTGGCAGATTCGCTGGTGTAGCTGCCTCAGAATGGAGTTGGGGTGCACTCATGTTTGATATGGATAATGACGGTAAGAGAGATATATTCGTAGCAAATGGTATTTATAAGGATTTACTTGACCGAGATTATTTAACATATACCGGTGCAGAAGATAATATCCGCAAAATGATGGCAGAAGAGAAAGATGTGATATTAAAGCTTATAGACTTAATGCCCACTTCAACATTTCCAAATTATGCTTTCAGAAATGAAGGAAATCTTCGCTTCGAAAATGTTGCCTTAGACTGGGGCTTAGCTCAGCCAATGTTTTCAAGCGGTAGCGCATATGCTGATCTGGATAATGATGGTGATCTTGATCTTGTAGTGAGTAATATAAATGCTCCATCAGTAATCTACAGGAATAACACTGATAACGCTAAATATAATAGTATAAGAATTTCTCTGTCATCTGACGGAGCCAATAGTTTTGCAGTAGGTTCTCAGGTAACCGCTTTCTGTGGAACTGAAATTTATTTTGCTGATAATTTTGTTACTCGTGGTTTTCAAAGTTCGGTACAACCAAAAATTCATATCGGCTTGGGTGAATCTATTAACAACATAGATTCTTTACTTATTCAATGGCCAGATGGAGGCTTCTCCATAATTTATGATGTAACGATTAATCAGGAGCTTCAGATTAACAAGCAAGAAGTTGGGTTTGTAGATAGTTATCTGTATAGTTTGAATCGATTGAATAATAATGGTTTTCAAATTGAGAAGGTAAGTAAGGACACCTATCGGCATAGAGGAAGTGGATTGATTGACTTTAACAGAGACAGGTTATTGCCGATGATGTATAGTAACGAAAGTCCCTCCCTTCTTAAAGGAGATGTAAATAACGATGGTTCAGAAGAAATTTATATCGGTGGAGGCAAGGATCAACAAAGCGCCTTTATAAAATATAAGAATGGAACTTTTGAGGCAATTCCCGTACAGGCATTAAGTAAGTTTAGTCTAACCGAGGAAACCTCAGGCGTACTTTTTGATGCAGATGGTGATGGAAACCTGGACATTTACATGGCAGCTGGGGGTCGAAGCTTTTCTAAAAGCTCAAGCGCTTTGATGGACAAGATATTTCTTAATAAAGGTAACGGAGAGTTCTATGAATCGCCTCATGCGTTACCGTTTACTGAATTCATTTCTACAAGCGTAGTACTTTCTTTTGATTTTGACAATGATGGTGACCTTGACTTGCTTGTTGCTGAACGTTTCCATCCATTCGTTTATGGCTCAGGAGGTAGAGCTTATTTATTGCAGAACGATGGTAAAGGTCTTTTTACTGATGTTACTTCTACTTATGCCCCGGCACTTGTTGACATAGGAATGATTACGGATGCCGTAACAGTAGATTTTAATGATAATGGCTGGCAAGATATTGTACTTGTGGGAGACTGGATGCCTATAGTTGCCTTAATAAACAATGAGAGTCATTTTACAATTTCGCCTGAGCAACTCGGACTAGGTGAAACAGAGGGCTGGTGGAATACCATTGAAGTTGCAGATTTGAATCAGGATGGCAAAATTGATTTTATTCTGGGAAATCATGGACTTAACTCTTTTTTTAAATCAGGAGACAGAATGTATGTGCATGATTTTGATGGCAATGGTTCAATAGAACAAATATTTTGTACGCAGATTGGAGGTAAGTACTTTCCTGTTTCCGATAAAGACGATTTATTATCCCAACTCCCCTCGTTAAAGAAAGACTTATTGTACTATAAAAATTACGGAAAAAGGTCAATTGATCAACTTTTTACAAATGAAGTGTTGGCTGGCGCTAAAACATTTCAGGTCAATCTGCTTTCTTCTACTGCATTGCTTTCTACATCTGATGGTTATGAACGCATGGATTTACCCATGGAAGCACAGTTTTCTCCCATATACAGCCTGTTAATTTCTGATTTTGACAATGATGGTGTTCTTGACCTTATTGCAGGTGGAAATCAATACCTTGTAAGGCCACAATTTGGTAGATACGATGCTTCAAATGCATGGTTCTTTAAAGGCGTTCTGAGCAATGGGAAATTTAACTTTATGCAGGGACAAGACCTTAATGTAAAGGGTCAAATACGGGACATAGAATTAATTGAAGATAATGGTAAAAAATTTATTCTTTTTGCAAAGTATGATGACGAGTTGGAGATTTTTAAAGTACTCGATTAGTTTCCTTTTTTTGGGAACATTGTATCATGGCTGCATGCAGTCTGATTATACCAAATTGGTAAAATCAGAGCTAGCTAAAGATGTACGTCAGGATTCACTTTTGTTTGGTATATATTTCGGTGATACCCGGGATGAATTTTTTGGTAAATGTTTTGACTTGAATCAGCAACAGCTTATTTCACAAGGGCCTAATAGTCAATCTGTCCAGTATATTTTTACTGATTCATTGGTGCATCATGTGCCGACTGAAATGAAATTGCTTTTTTATCCTTCATTTGATGATGAAGATAAGATAAGCGATATGGAATTGGAGTTCAGTTATACCGGTTGGTCTCCGTGGAGCACCAGACTTCAGTCTGATAGTTTAGAGGTCAAAGTTTTCGCATTACTGAAACAATGGTATAAAGGCAATGATTTTGTAATTGCAAAAACCGATAATATTGATTTTCCTGTAAAGGTAGATGCTAACCGAAGAATTTTAGTTTATACACTTGATACACAAAGTGTTGGAGTACGAATTCAGGACATATTGCATCCAAAATTTATGCACTCCATTAGTAAAGGAAGAGTAAAAAGTAAACCAGACAATTGATATTGGAATGATAAACAATTTGTTCAAATATCTACTATGCTTATTATTATCCGGACTTGTTCTGTCGTGCACTAAAGAACATGCAGCCGATGAAATTCCATTGTTTAAAGAAATCCCGGCTGAATTAAGTGGAGTTAATTTTGAAAATATTTTAACCTTCGATCAGCAATTCAATATTTATACCTATCGAAATTTTTATAATGGAGGAGGTGTAGCATTGGGTGATATCAATAATGATGGATTGATTGATATATATTTAACAGCTAATCAAGGCCCAAATAGATTATACTTAAATAAGGGCAACTTTCAATTCGAAGACATTACAGAAAAGGCCGGTGTTGCCGGTACAAGGGCATGGTCTACCGGGGTGAGCATGGTGGATATCAACGGTGATGGATTCCTGGATATTTATGTTTGTAATTCGGGAGATGTGGCCGGAGATAACAAGGAGAACGAGCTATTTATCAATAATGGTGACCTTACTTTTACAGAGAAGGCAAAAGAATTTGGTGTTGATGATAGTGGCTTTACAACTCACGCTGCTTTTTTTGATTATGATGGTGACGGTGATCTGGATTTATACATTTTGAATAATTCATATCAAGCCATTGGAAGTTTTAATCTAAGAAAAAATGAAAGGCCAAAACGTGATTCATTAGGTGGTGACAAACTTTTACGAAACGATAATGGTCGTTTTACCGATGTAAGCACTGAAGCAGGTATTTATGGGAGCATTATAGGTTTTGGCTTAGGTGTTACAATTGGTGATGTGAATAGAGATGGTTGGCCCGATATTTATGTATCAAATGATTTTTTCGAAAGAGATTATTTATACATCAATAATGGGGATGGTACTTTTAAAGAGAGCCTGACTGAACAAATGAGATCTATAAGCGCTGCCTCAATGGGAGCAGATATGGCGGATATCAACAATGATGGTTGGCCTGATATTTTTGTGACCGACATGCTTCCTGCTGATTATGAGCGCCTTAAAACCGTAACGACATTCGAGAACTGGGACCGATATCAATACGCTGTTAGTAACGATTACTACTATCAGTTTATTCGCAATACACTTCAGGTAAATAAAGGTGATGGAACCTTTGCAGAGCTGGGGCGTCTGGCAAAAGTTGAAGCTACCGACTGGAGTTGGGGTGCGCTGATGTTTGATATGGATAATGACGGCTTGAAAGATATTTTTGTGGCCAATGGTATTTATCAGGATTTAACCGATCAGGACTACTTACAATATATTTCTAATGAAGAGATTTTCCGTTCGATCGTTACCGAGAATTATGTAAACTATCAAAAACTGGTAGAGCTTATCCCTTCTAGTCCCATCTCAAATTTTGCGTTTCATAATAAGGGTAATTTAAGTTTTGAAAATAAGGCAACTGAATGGGGTTTGGGTAATCCGGGTTTTTCAAACGGTGCGGCATACGGTGATCTTAATAATGACGGTCATCTTGATCTTGTAGTGAATAATGTCAATGGTCTGGCTTCAATATTTCAGAATCAAACAGGAAGCATTCTGCCCGAGCATCGGTACTTGAAATTTGAATTACAGGGGGAGGGAAATAATACCTTTGCCTGGGGAACCTCAATAACAGTTAAACATCAGGACCAACAATATTTTATAGAACAAATGCCAAACCGTGGGTTTCAATCATCAGTTGATCCACGACCCAATTTGGGATTGGGAGAGATTGATACAGTTGACCATATCCAGGTTCGTTGGCCTAATGGAAAGGAGACAATACTTAGAAATGTTGCAACAAATCAGACACTTATTCTAAAGCAATCAGAAGCTAAGTCAGCGGCAATCAAGCCAGCTCAAAATTTCGATTTGATATTTAATCTTGAAGAAGTTAGCGGAATAAATTATTTGCATACTGAAAGTGAGTTTGTTGATTTTGATAGAGACAAGTTAGTGTTTCATATGATCAGCACAGAAGGACCGCGTATTGCCATTGGTGATGTTAACGGTGATGGGTTAGAAGATTTTTATATTGGCGGAGCTAAAAACCATTCAGGCAGACTTTTTATTCAAAACGCTGAAGGTTCGTTTATTGAATCGAAGCAAAATGCGTTTGAATTAGATAAACTTTCTGAGGACCAGGGAAGCATTTTCTTTGATGCGGACGGAGACGGAGATCTTGATCTTTATGTTTGTAGCGGAAGTAATGAACTATCTACCAGTTCGTCTGCTTTTGCCGATCGATTATACTTTAATGATGGCAATGGAAATTTTACTAAGTCATCACAAATTTTGCCAACCGCTGCTTTCGAAAGCACCTCTGTGGTAAAAGCGGCCGACTTTGATAATGATGGAGATCTGGATTTGTTTGTGGGTGTGAGAAGTCAGCCCTTTCAATACGGTATGCCAACGAATGGCTATATACTGCAAAATAATGGTAAAGGAGAATTCACAAATGTTACGGAACTGGTAGCACCTGAGCTTATGAAAGCAGGTATGATAACGGACGCGGTTTGGGCAGACATTGATGGAGATAATGATGACGACTTAATTGTAGTTGGCGACTATATGCCGATCATGATTTTTGTAAACGAATCAGGTAAATTTATTCTGAAAAACAAGATAACTAATCTACAGAATAGCAATGGTTGGTGGAACCGAATTGTTGCTGCTGACCTTGATCAGGATGGGAATATTGATTTTGTATTAGGCAATCATGGATTGAATTCAAGGTTCAGGGCATCAGGCAATGAACCTATTACTATGTACGTAGGAGACTTTGATAAGAATGGAATGATTGAGCAAGTAGTTTCCATGTATTATGAAGGGAAACTTTATCCTGTGGCACTTCGACACGATTTGACAAGTCAAATGCCAGTACTTAAGAAAAAGTATCTTAAGTATGAAAATTTTAAAGACCAAACTATACATGATATTTTTTCTAAAGAGCAAATAGAAGGAAGTACTGTACTTCAGGCATTCGAGCTTCAATCTGGTGTATTGATGAATGATGGTAATGGAAATTTTACATGGAAAGCTTTGCCGGTTGAGGCCCAGGTTTCGCCTGTTTATGCAATTACAGTTGACGATTTCAACAAAAATGGTGAGATGGATATACTACTTGGAGGAAATCTCTATAGCACTAAGCCTGAAGTTGGTCGTTATGATGCGAGCTATGGGTTATTGCTAGCTGGCGATGGTAAGGGTAATTTTATTCCTGTGAGTAGTATGAATTCAGGAATTTCGATTGAAGGTGAGGTGCGTGAAATAAAACAAATAAGACTAGGAGAGAAGAAATTTGTAATGATCGCCAGAAATAGTGATGGTATTTTATTTTTTAGTACGAATTAAACAACGTGTGTGCATCGTTACAGTTTTATATTATACAGCCTGCTAATATTAACGCTCTCATCGGTTGTTTCATGTCGTAATAATCAGTCTGAATCCGAAACACTTTTTCGCTTAGTACCAGCTACTGAATCCGGCATCACCTTCGCTAATAATTTGAATGATGAAAAACTTAACATCATCAAATACATGTATTACTACAATGGGGGAGGGGTAGCTGCCGGTGATATTAATAA
>CAZVFM010000145.1:0-7120 GCA_964626095.1 uncultured Roseivirgaceae bacterium
GGATCTGAAAATATTAAACGCTGGGTTGAAGATTTCATGATTGTAAAAACTTGCCCTGAGTGTAATGGTGCAAGACTAAAAAAGGAATCACTTCATTTTAAAATTGCGGACAAGAATATTGCAGAATTAGCAGCACTTGATATTAAAAAACTTAGTGATTGGTTTGAAGGTGTTGAAAAGAAACTTAACGAAAGACAAAAAGTAATTGCGACTGAAGTACTGAAGGAAATCAGAAAACGCATAGGCTTTTTATTGGATGTTGGTTTGGAGTATCTGCATCTTAACCGACCGCTTAGAACTTTATCAGGTGGAGAGGCGCAACGCATTCGCCTTGCTACACAAATTGGCACACAGCTCGTAGGGGTACTTTATATTCTCGATGAGCCCAGCATTGGTTTACATGCACGCGACAATGTGAAACTAATTAAGGCATTGCAAGACTTAAGAGACATCGGCAATTCAGTAATTGTAGTTGAGCATGATAAAGAAATGATGTTAGCCTCAGATTATATTGTTGATATTGGACCAGGTGCAGGCAGGCATGGTGGTCAAATTGTAGCAGAAGGAGATCCGGTAAAGTTCTTAAAAGGGAAGAGCATAACTTCAAAATATCTTACGAATGAATTAAAAATTGAAACTCCCAAAAGCAGAAGAAAAGGAAACGGAGAAGTGCTCGAACTAAAAGGGGCGTCAGGAAACAATCTCAAGTCGGTTAATTTAAAAATTCCTTTAGGAATGATGAATTGTGTTACTGGGGTTTCAGGCAGTGGTAAATCGACCTTAATTCATGAAACACTTTTTCCAATACTCAATAGGCATTTTTATAAATCCAGAACCGAGCCTTTGCCGTACAAATCCGTTGATGGATTAAAGCATTTAGATAAAGTAATTGAAGTTGATCAATCTCCTATTGGCCGCACACCACGTTCCAATCCGGCTACTTATACGGGAGTATTCACCGACATCCGCGATTTATTTGCGCAATTACCTGAAGCCAAAATACGCGGATACAAGCCCGGGCGTTTTTCATTCAATGTAAAAGGAGGCAGGTGTGAGACCTGTGAAGGCGCAGGCTTGCGTTTAATAGAAATGGATTTTTTACCGAATATTTATGTGCCCTGCGAAACCTGTAAAGGGAGAAGGTACAACAGGGAAACACTTGAAGTGAGGTTCAAAGGCAAATCAATTTCTGATGTGTTGGATATGACAGTGGAGGAAGCAGTAAGTTTCTTTGAAAATCAACCCAAGATTTTAAGAAAAATACAAACTTTAAATGAAGTGGGATTGGGATATATTTCATTGGGTCAGCACGCCACTACATTATCAGGCGGTGAGGCGCAACGCGTAAAGTTGGCCACTGAACTCTCTAAGCGCGATACAGGTAAAACCATTTACATTTTAGATGAGCCTACAACTGGTTTACATTTTCAGGATATCTCACACTTGTTGAATGTTTTGCATAAATTAGTTGACCGTGGCAATACGGTGCTGGTAATTGAACACAATTTGGATATTATTAAGTGTGCCGATCACATCATTGATCTCGGACCTGAAGGTGGAGAGAAAGGCGGTTTTATCATTGCAGAAGGTCCTCCCGAAAAAATTATTAAGACAATAGGAAGTTATACTGCTAAATTTTTAAAAGAAGAGCTTGCAAGAAAATGAAAGGAAACACGCAGTATTTAATAGCATTGGCTTCAATTGGCTTTTCTGTATTTCAGTATATTGAAGGGGACAACCGCGAATTTGCCCTGTACTTATCATTGGGCCTTGCATTTGCCATACTTGGTTTAAGTAGAGAAGACCATTTCCGGAAATATAAATGGCTTCCGGCTCTTTCGTGGATATTCGTAATTGCCACTGCAATTATCTTTCTTTTTGTTCTCCGAACCGACAACTAACCTATTGAACAATCTATTTGCTTTTCATCAAGTACAATGCTTATGCGTCCGAATTGATACTTTTGCATACCCATGGTGAATAAGAAACGATTATACTGGACATTACAAATTGGTGGTTGGTCAGCTTACGCGCTACTTCAAATCCTTGCCGGTATTTTTTTTACCGATACCGGAAATATAAGTGATCGCACCATCGCATTTTTAATTGCCGAAGCGATTTTCTGTTTATTTTTCACCCATACGCTCAGGCACTTCATTATTCATTGGCATTGGCTTTTTATAAATATGCCAAGACTAATACCTAGAATGTTGGCTGCCCTGTTTACAATGGGCTTTTGTTTTCACTTTATAAGAGAGCTCATTAAAATGTTACTTGGTATGTACAGTAGAGATGAAGCCTTTGCGCTGGTAAACATTACTGGCTACACGTTTATTTATTCTCTCATCTTTTTTTTATGGGCAGTATTGTATTTCACTTTTCATTACTTTGAAAAGTATAACAAATCGTTGAAAATGGAAGCTTCTATGGTACAAATAGAGCTAAGTAATTTAAAATCACAATTAAATCCGCACTTTATATTTAATGCGCTTAATAGTATACGAGCCCTGGTAGACGAAAACCCAGTAAAATCTAAACAAGCTATCAATCAATTATCTACAATTTTACGTAGTACCCTGGCAACAGAAAAGAGGCAGCTTACCAAGTTTGAAGATGAGTTAAAGACTGTTACTGATTACCTCGGGCTGGAAAGTATTCGTTTTGAAGAAAGACTACAGACAGAATTTGATATTGACCCACAATCATACAATTATCTTGTGCCTCCGCTAATGCTCCAAACTTTAGTTGAAAATGGTATTAAACATGGCGTTAGCAAATTGAAAGAAGGCGGAATCATTCAATTAAAAACCATAGTTAATCATCACCAAATGGTGATTCAGATAAGAAATAGTGGTCAATTGGCCAAAACACCAAAAAAGGGAAAGCGAGGTCTGGGTATAAATAATACTATACAACGACTAAAACTTATATTCGGAGAAAAGTCTTCACTTAGGATATTGAATGAAAACGATAAATTTGTCCTCACAGAAATAACTATACCCCAAATTTAATAGCATGAGAGCACTGATTGTAGATGATGAAAGATTGGCCAGAAAGGAGTTGATCAAGTTATTGGAAGAACACCCCTCAATTGAAGTAATTGGAGAGGCAGCCAATGCAGATGAAGCGACCGAATTAATTAATGAACATAATCCTGATTTGCTTTTCCTTGACATACAAATGCCAGGCAAAACCGGGTTTCAGTTATTGGAAACTTTAGACAGCACACCAACAGTAGTTTTCACTACAGCATATGACGAATTTGCGCTCAAAGCTTTTGATGTAAACGCACTGGATTATCTATTAAAGCCAATTCAGCCTGAGCGGTTAGCAGAAGCTGTAAATAAAATTATAGAAAAAGAAAAGAGTAAAACGCCAGCTTCGGTTAGAGCAAAAGAGAAAAAGCTAGGCCTGGAAGATCAGGTTTTTGTTAAAGATGGAGACCGTTGTTGGTTTGTGAGCCTGGCCAATGTACGATTATTCGAATCGGATGGTAATTACATAAAAGTATACTTCGACAGTAATCGCCCAATGATTCATAAATCTTTGAATGCTTTAGACGAGAAGTTAGATGAACGCGCATTCTTTCGCGCCAGCCGTAAGCACATTGTAAACCTGAGTTGGGTAGAGGGCATTGAGCCCTGGTTCAATGGTGGGCTAATGGTGAAGCTTCGTGGTGGAGACAAAGTGGAAGTAAGCCGCAGGCAGGCGGCTAAATTTAAAGATATGATGAGCCTTTAAAATTGTAATCTTAATTTAAGCAACCTAAAATTAAATTCAATTTAGTAATGAGAAAACTATTCATTTTTACTTTTTTGTTTATAACAAGCCATGTTCATGCTCAGGTAGAACAAGGGGATTTGTCAGCCACTTTTAATTTTTCTTTTTTATCGATTGATGGCACTGGGACAGCAATAATTAGTACCAAGGCGGGTTACTATATAAATAATAACGTTGAACTGGGGGCCTCCCCGCTCATAATTTTGGGAAGTGGATTTTCACAAGTTAATTTGAGTGTATTCGGTACATATAATTTTCTCACTGCTGATGCCAAACTGCTACCTTATGCTGGGGCCTCATTAGGATTAATTGTTCAAAGCTTTCAAACAGGCTTTAGTGATGTGCCAGAAACCGAGGCTAACCCTAGCTATGGCTTATATGCGGGTTCGAAATATTTTATTTCTGAAAAACTTTTTGCCGATGCAAACATGAACCTTTCTGGAAGTGGAGTTGGCACTATTTTTTCTATTAATCTTGGCGTGGGATTCTTGATTGGTAAGCTCCGATGAGTATAAGCCTGTTAGAGAGATTTTCTTTTTTTCAGTTTATCTCATATTGTAATTAATATAAAAATTATGAAATTTCCGATCATATATTTGATAGCTTTTGGTCTTTTACAAACTGCATCAGGCCAGGACATTTTTCTTTCGACTTACAAGAAAATTCCTTCGGGCTCAGGCACTGCCATAGATCAGATTTCTTTCTCTGAAGATTCCAAAATGATTGCCCTTAGTGATGTAAAGGGCTGGCTTTATATTTTGGATACCGAGACGTCAGGCAGTCTTAAAAAAGAATCGGCTCAGGGAAAAATTATCTTTCACGAATTTCTTGATAAGGATCAAAAATTTATTTCAGTAAGATCGAATGGAGAATTTGCTTCTTACCCATTCTCAACATTTGAGAAAAATAAAATTGAAACATTTGCTTCACCACTTCATGTAGCCTTAGATCCCAGTCGAGGGTACTTAACACTGCTAGAGAAATCCAATCAAATTGAAGTTTATGATTTGAGGGCAAATATGACTCAAGCACGCATCCAGTCTCTGATTGATGCTAAAAATACTTTATTTGTTGGATTTGATCGTTTTGGCCAACAACTAGCTACCATAAATAATGTTGGAGAAACTTATAGTTGGGAATTGCTAAATCAGAAGTTTATACGCCAACTAACACTGCAAAGCGGAGAGTACAGCGGTTCGCGTTCTGTGGTGCATGCGGCTACAACAAGCAAGGGCGCAGATAATTTTGTAATAAGTTTACAAGAAGTGTTTATTCCAAAAGGAGGGTTGCAGCCGGGTCGCCAACCAGAGCGTAGAAATATGTTGATTGCCTATGACTGGATTACCGGCCAGGAGAAGAAAAGAGTACCTGTAAGGTACCGGCCAGATGGAATTACATTTGGCCCCACCCCTTCAATCATTATTTATTATAGCAATGATTCGCGCACAATATTCATTGTTGATTTTGATAAAGGGGAAGTGCGGGAAAGCGTTCCGGTGGATGAAAAGCCTAGCGCCATCGCTTTGTCGGATGATGGAACGCTTTTAGCAGTAGGTACAGTATCAGGGATTGTTTATCTCTTTGAAATTTTTCGCAATAACCCCGCTGAAATCAGAATTACTAACCCGCCTGTTAACAGAAATTATGGGGAGCAAATAATAAAAACTTCATCTGTAATTGTAGAAGGAAAAATTGATGGTAAAGATAGGATAAACCAAGTGATGATAAATGACCAAAAGGCTGAGGTAAGCATGGATGGTACGTTTAAAGGTGCAGTAGAACTAGCCCCGGGTAAAAACAGAGTGAGGGTGGCGGCTCAAAACACACAATCGCAAACCATTACAAAAGATGTTTATCTAAATTACGAGGGAGGTGAACATTCAATTTCACCTCGCCAAACCAACACTCAGCACAAACGCATGGCGCTTGTTATTGGTAATGCTGATTATACTACAGTTGGTAAACTTCGCAATACACTTAATGACGCAAAGGGGGTGGCTCAAGCACTTAGAGATCTCGGCTTTGATGTACATGTTGTTGAGAACGGTACATACGAATCTATGAAGAATGCCATCTATGCTTTTGGCGATATGATTCAAGATGTTGATGTTTCCATGTTTTTTTATGCCGGACACGGGATGGAAGTTGATGGAGTAAATTATTTAATACCGGTGGATGCCGACATTCAATCTCACCTTGATATCAAACAAAAATGTGTTCCCTTAACCGGAGTTTTAAATACTATGGAATTTGCCAATGAAGAGGGGCTTAACTTAATCATTCTTGATGCCTGCAGAAACAATCCATTCCCTTCGGGCAAGCGAGGTGGAGCAGGACTTGCAAAAGTAAATGCGCCAAGCGGTACATTAATTGCCTATGCAACTGATCCGGGATCAGTGGCTTCCGATGGTGATGGAGAGAATGGACTTTATACCGGGGAATTAATTAAGCAATTAAAAATTTCTCAACGTATTGAAGATATTTTTATGAATACCAGAAATCTTGTAGAGGAGAAATCGGATGGTAAACAAAGGCCTTGGGAGGTAGCAAGATTAAAGGGAGTATTTTATTTAAAATAACTACTCAACAAGTGCATTGAAAAGATAACCCCTTCTTTACTTGTAGAAGGGGTTAAAAATATTGGAGACAGTCCTACCTTTGTTTTCCCAAGATTATCCCCAAGCCAAGTGAAAATTGAAGCAGGCCGCCTTCTGGTTCTATCTCTTGATATCCTGAGCCACTTTCTATTGATGTAAAAATCACAGAAGTATAACTCAAATTTGCGTCAAGATTTACACGCTCTGTTAGAAAAAACTTTATGCCGGCATTGGCACCGATTGAAGAGTTAATCACATCTTGCCAACTGCCCTGGAAACTACCTAATACTTGAGTTTCATTGCCGCTGTAAGTTAGTTGATATGTGTATTGCAAGCCAAGGTATGGTAATGATTTAGCGCTGGTTGTTAGAAAAGAGTAATTAAAGAAAGCGTTGAGACCAAAGGTGCTACTCCAGGATTCGCTTTGAATATCAGGGGTTTCCTGTTTACTTGTTGAGAACAAATAAAAGGGCCCTGCACCCAATGAAATACTATTAGTAAAATAATATTGATACGAAAGACTTATAAAGCCATTTGAGTTAGGGGAGTTCACCCCAACAAGACTCGATACCATGGTATTGATTCCAAGGTTTGAGTCACCTTTTTCAACCTGTGAGTAAGCATTTAAGCATGCGGTTAACGCAATACAAAAAAATCCTTTAGGTAGTAATTTCATATTTGGTATAAGTTTGGTTATAAATTTTACATTTCATTGTTTATTTGAAATTACAATAAAAACCCTT
>CAZVFM010000146.1:0-7118 GCA_964626095.1 uncultured Roseivirgaceae bacterium
GGTTCGTTGAGTTTTTAAAGCATCTCCCTTCCAATGCAGTTTGCCGGTATACTTCTTTAAGCTTACACCCGCCCTTTTTGATTTAGATTTTTTCAGCAGATCTTTGAACTCCTTTTTTGAAGTATTTTTATCAATTATGACTGTCATTGCATTTTACTTGGGTAAATTGTTTTACGAAAAAAGAAACTATTCAAAGATATGAGAAATGAAGGAATGCTCAAACCGGGAGCAATGAAAGATAAAACCATCATTATAACCGGTGGTGGTACGGGCCTTGGCCGATCTATGGGGAAGTACTTACTGGAGTTGGGTGCCAACCTGGTAATAACTAGTCGTAAAAGAGAGGTGTTGGATAAAACCGCTGAAGCGCTAAGTAAGGAAACCGGAGGAAAAGTACTGTCCGTACCCTGCGATGTGCGTAAGTACGAGGAAATTGAAAACGTAATCAAATGTGCTGAGACTGAGTTTGGTCAGATACACGGAGTTTTGAACAATGCCGCAGGTAATTTTATCAGTCCGACAGAACGACTCTCGCACCGTGCTTTCGATATAGTGGTTGATATTGTACTGAAAGGAACTTATTACACCACATTAGCAACCGGTAAAAACTGGATCGCCAAAAAGCAACCCGGAATATTCTTAAATATTGTTACTACTTATGCGTGGACAGGCTCGGGATATGTGGTGCCCTCTGCTTGTGGCAAGGCCGGTGTTTTAGCACTAACCCGATCATTGGCGGTAGAGTGGGCCAAATACAATATCCGCAGCAATGCCATTGCCCCGGGGCCCTTCCCTACTGAAGGTGCCTGGAGTCGTCTGCTGCCCGGAGACCTTGTGAAAAAATTCGATCCGGCCAAGCGAATACCATTACAACGGGTTGGAGAACATCAAGAACTGGCCAACCTAGCCGCATATCTGCTAAGCGATTTTTCTGCTTATGTGAATGGGGAAGTCATTACCATTGATGGCGGAGAGTGGTTACGCAATGGAGGAGAATTCAGTCATCTTGAAATGATACCCAATGAAATGTGGGAACAGTTGGAAAAAATGCGTGGTAAATAAATTAAGGATTAACTAAGCGGGAATCGCAAAATAAATTCACTACCCCTGGCGAGTTCCGTTTTCAAATCAATCTTACCTTTTAATCGATCGGTAAGTATTTTAACAATGGCCAGCCCCAGACCGTTAGAGCTTTCCCCGGATGTTGGTCTTGCACTTAGTTTCTTGAATTTTTGATACAAAAATGCTTTATCTTCTTCTGTAAATCCCGGTCCTTGATCCTTTATTGAAATTATCAGCCTATCCCCTTCAAAAGCCGTAACTATATGTACTTCAGTATTCCTGAAAGAAAACTTAATTGCGTTTGATACTAAATTATCCACTACTCGCGAAAGCAAATTAGGATCAATCACTACAGGTTCGGGAGAATTTAGATCAAGTTTAATTGTTATGTCCTTATCTCTTGCCGCAGCCTCAAATTGTCTGACTCTCTCTTTAATAAACTCATCGACCTGAAGATTTACCGGGTGTAATTTACTGCGGTCTGATTCGAGTGCATTAACATCCAATAAATCGCTTATCAATTCAGCACTGGATTTAGTTACACTTTTTATCATAGCGGCATATTTCAGTTGATCTTCACTTAATTTTCCTTCAATCGTAATAAGCTCAGATAAGCCTTCAATACGCTGAAGCGGTGACTTCAAATCATGGGCCACTATATTCATAAGTGTATCCTTTTCATTATTAAGATGTGCCAGGTCTTCATTTCTTTTACTGAGTTTTTTGTTTTGATCAGCTATCTGTCGATTTTGACTTTCAATCTCGATATTTTGTTTTTTAATAAATTCACTTTGTCGTGCTAAACGCGCATTATCAAGTCTACTGCGCTTACTGTTTCTCCAAAAAAGGAAAGCTAAAAGAGAAACCAGCACTATAACTACAAACAACCCTATACGTTCAATGCGTTGCAATGCAAGCTGGCTGTTGATGCGTTCCTCATTTGCTTTTAATATTTCATTCTCTCTTTCGTTGCGTTCAATAGTATACCTGAACTGCATACGTTCTATCTCTCTAGTTAAATCAATATTTAGCAATTGCTCTTTAAGAATGAGGTACCGGTTTTGCAGGGTAATAAACCGTTCTTGCTGCCCTTGCTTTTCAGCAATTTGTGATTTCAAAAGATAAGCATCACGCAAGTATGCCTGATTATGGATGCGTTCAGCTTCAGTTATGGTTTCCTCTAAATATAAATCGGCAGTATTGTACTTCTCTTGAAACATATTAATTCGAGCCATTACAAGATTTCCACGCAACAACAAGCGCTGATTACCCACTTTCTCAATAATATCGTATGCTTCATCTGCGCTTTCAAAAGCCAATGATATGTTACCAGCATCTAGGTGCATTTCTGCAATGCCCAAATTTATTTCAGCCAGGCTTATCACATCGTTAATGCTTTGTGCAATCGAGTCAGCCATTTGAAAATACCTAATTGCCAATTCAATTTCATTCCTCTGTTTGTAAACCAAAGCCAATTCAGAATAAGCTGATAATAATGGGCGTAAGTCTCCAAGTTCTTTCCGGTATCTAAGTGCTGTCAAAGAAGATTCAAGTGATTTCTCAAAATCATTTTGTGACTTATAAAAAGATGAGAGGCTTCGATGAACGTATGAGAGGCCTAACTTATCCTGAGTTTCTTCCATCAGCGTTAGGGCCTCAATAAAATAGCTGTACGCACGCTGCAAATCACCTTGATCAAAAAATAGTCTACCTAAATTGTTGTAGCCATAAGCCAATTGTAAGGTATCATCTTCCGCTTTCGCAGTCTCAATGGCCATGGTATGATAGTCAAAAGATTTTTCATTCTCCCCCTTATAAGCCATAGCCAAACCCATAAAACTAAGTGGTTTTGATAATCCTGATTTAATACCTAGCTCATTGCCCAGCTCAAAAGCTTGTTGACAATAAAAAATAGTACTATCAGGATATGAAAGTCTGTACTCAAAACCAATATCAGTTAATAAATTAAATTTTTGCACATTTGATACAGTAGGTAATTGATTCTTAAGGCTATCAATTAATACCAGGTGCTGGGCTTTCAGCAATATTGATTGGCTAAGTAATGCAATCAAATAGATACAGATCTTAAAAATTCTCAAGCAATTAAACGTTTTATGTCAATTTCAAAATACAAGTATTACTCCAGAATTATTTCATCCAGTCAAGGTACAAACTTAGCACTAACAAAAATCTTGTCAAGTTATTTTTTCTCTTCCAAGTAATTAAGGTCTCTTCCAAAGGTTTCACCAATACTGCGGAGCGCAATTAACGCGATAATAATAGTAATTACCCCGATCGTCAAGGCACTGTAAACAATACCAATGTAAATGGCCAGTAATTTGAATGACTCAGTAATAGGCACTACCGTACCCCTGATGAAGTTAGGAACTGAGGTAGCCACTGTTGCCCTAAGATTAGTACCAAACTGCTCGGCAGCAATGGTAACAAATAATGCCCAATAACCTACCCCAAATCCAAGCAATACACTCATAAAATAAAATGAAGTACTTGTCTTAACCGGAATAACAAAATAAAGAATGATGAATACCAGGGTAAGTAAAATAAAGAATAGCACCACTTTTTTCCTTGACTGAAACCACTGACTTAGCAAACCGCTGCTTAAGTCGCCAAGTGCTAAACCTATATAACTGAACATAACTGCCTTTCCTGCAATTATAGGATCGGGATAATTTAAGGCCACGCCAAACTCAGGAGAAAGTGTAATGAGTATGCCTATTACAAACCAAATCGGCAAACCGATAAGTATACAGCCGACAAATCTCTTTAACCTTGAGGAATCAGTAAACAACATCAAAAAATTCCCGCGCGGAATTTTCCTCTCCTTTAAACGCAAAAAAACACTTGATTCGAATATGCTTACGCGTGCCAGTAATAAGAGCAATCCCAAGCTACCACCCACCCAATAGGCAATACGCCAATCAAAGAGATCGGCCGTGAAGTATGCCATTACTGCACCAAACATACCCACACTTGCTACCAGTGTGGTACCATAGCCGCGCATACGTGCAGGTAATATTTCTGCCACCAAAGTAATTCCTGCGCCTAATTCTCCGGCAAGTCCGATACCTGCAATAAATCTTAATATGGCATATTGCGGCAAAGTGGTAACAAAGCCATTGGCTATGTTAGCTAAAGAATATAAAAGTATGGAACCAAACAAAACCGATAGCCTCCCCTTTTTATCACCCAAAATCCCCCACAAAATGCCTCCGGTTAACAGACCAAACATTTGTATCTCCAATAGCAGGGTTCCTTTTATCATCAATTCTTCTCCTGAGTATCCCAAAGTTTGTAAACTGGGTATTCTTACAATGCTAAAAAGCAGGAGATCATATATATCTACAAAATAGCCGAGGGCGGCAACTACAACCGGAAGACTAAAGAGCTTACTGTAATCTGGTTTTTCCATTGAGATAAAAGTCTAAAATAGTTTTTTTTCTTCACTATGCTTCCGAATCATTATCTTTTATACCATTGGTAGAATTCCATATTTTAAATTCAAATGGAAGGGATAACTTAGATCTTTAAACCTAAAACTATGAAAAAGCATTTACTCATTCTTTTACTCTTTATTTGGTCAATGCCTCAAGATCTTTTAGCACAAAGGCGAGGCAGTACAAGTACAGCATCAAATACACTTAGTTTTGATCAAAATCTTTATCAAAATCTTGAATGGCGAAGCATAGGCCCATACAGAGGAGGTCGGGCTGCTGCAGTAGCTGGTGTTCCCGGCAAGCCTAATCTGTTTTACTTCGGTTCAACAGGTGGAGGCGTATGGAGAACTACAGATGGCGGCAATACCTGGGAATGTATTTCTGATGGCTACTTTGGTGGCTCCATAGGGGCTGTTGCTGTAAGCGAATGGGATAATAATGTGATTTATGTTGGGGGTGGCGAAAAAACCGTCAGGGGAAATGTGTCTTACGGATATGGTGTACATAAATCTGTAGATGCCGGAAAAACCTGGACACACATAGGACTAAAAGATTCCAGACATATTTCAAGAATAAGAATTCATCCAAAAAACCCTGACCTGGTGTATCTGGCTGTGATGGGCGATTTATTTAAGTCTACAGAAGAACGCGGAGTATACAGAAGTAATGACGGAGGTAAAACCTGGCAGCGTATTTTATTTGCTAATGCAGATGCCGGTGCAATAGACCTGGTACTCGATCCGAATAACCCAAGAATTATTTATGCAAGCACCTGGCGCATTCGGAGAACACCTTACTCTTTAGAGAGTGGTGGTGAGGGTTCTGCTTTATGGAAATCTACAGATGGTGGCGATACCTGGACAAACATTACCGGCAATACCGGTTTACCTAAAGGTACCTGGGGCATTTCAGGTATTGCTGTCTCTCCAGTAAATTCAAACAGGCTTTACGCGATTATAGAAAATGAAAATGGTGGCGTGTTTGTATCTAATGATGCCGGAGCAACCTGGAGAAAAACTAATGACGATCGTAACCTGAGACAGCGGGCCTGGTACTACACCAGAATTTATGCTGATACCCAGGAAGAAGACAAAGTTATTGTAGTAAATGTAGCTTACCATACTTCTAAAGATGGAGGTAAAACATTTACATCTGCTTATGCACCACATGGCGATCATCACGATTTGTGGATTGCACCTGAAGATAACCAGCGCATGGTAATTGCCGATGATGGTGGCGCACAGGTAAGTTTTGATGGTGGTACCAATTGGTCAACTTATCACAATCAACCTACTGCGCAATTTTATCGCGTTGCTACAGATAATCATTTTCCCTATCGCATATACGGTGCACAACAAGACAACTCCACTATACGCATTGCACATCGTACGGGTGGAAGCAGCATTGGTGAAAGAGATTGGGAATCAACAGCAGGTGGAGAAAGCGGGCATATTGCGATTGACCCAAAAGATAATGATGTAGTGTATGGAGGGAGTTACGATGGTTTTTTAAC
Organism: uncultured Roseivirgaceae bacterium; assembly: GCA_964626095.1. Taxonomy (GTDB): domain Bacteria; phylum Bacteroidota; class Bacteroidia; order Cytophagales; family Cyclobacteriaceae; genus DAOLDI01. The sequence continues at coordinate 6,031 of CAZVFM010000146.1, forward strand.
CCGTGTGAATCATCGCACCGGAGAAGTACGGGGAATCAATGTTTGGCCCGACAATCCTATGGGACATGGGGCCGAAGGTATGAAGTATCGCTTTCAGTGGAACTTCCCTATCTTCTTTTCACCGCATGATCCCAAAAAATTATACACGGCATCCAATCATTTACATGTAAGTTATAATGAAGGACAAACCTGGGAATTGTTAAGTCCGGATCTTACCCGCAATGATCCAACTAAACTTGGACCATCAGGTGGGCCTATCACCAAAGACAATACATCGGTAGAATACTATTGCACCATTTTCGCGGTTGGTGAATCGCCTTATGAAAAAGATTTTATTGTAGCCGGAAGTGATGACGGTTTAATACATGTAACACGCGATGGCGGCAAAACATGGAACAAGGTGGGTCCGAGAGATATGCCCGAGTGGACCATGATCAACAGTGTTGAATTTGATCCGCACAATAAAGGAGGAATTTATATTGCCGGAACTAGATACAAGCTGGGTGATTACAGGCCATACTTATACAAGTCGAAAGATTATGGTCAAAGCTGGACGAAAATTACCGATGGCATTAATGCTGAACATTTCACCCGGGTATTAAGGGCGGATCCCAAGCGTGCAGGTTTGTTGTATGCCGGAACAGAAACAGGTATGTACATTTCATTTGATGATGGATCGAGTTGGAAAACATTTCAACAGAACTTACCCATCGTTCCTATTACAGACCTTACCATTAAAAATGATAACCTGATTGCCGCTACACAAGGAAGAAGTTTTTGGATCATTGATGATCTTACCCCTCTTCATCAATTGAATGCCGGAATTGCAAATGCAAAATTCCATTTGTTCAAGCCCATGCCAAGTTATCGAATGAGTGGCGGACAAGCACCTCCATCAAAAACAGTTGGGCAAAATCATCCTGGTGGTGTAATAATTCATTACTATCTAAAAGATACAGCTAAAACCATGGCTAGTCTTGAAATCATGGAAAGCAATGGTACACTTATTAAAAAATACAGCACTAAACCAAACAGGGAAAACAAAGAAGAAGCCTTGCGCATTAACCCAGGGTTTAATCGTTTTGTGT
>CAZVFM010000147.1:0-7035 GCA_964626095.1 uncultured Roseivirgaceae bacterium
GGTGGAAGAAATTGGCAGCAGTAGTAGCGTTTGCAATTATCATATTGTATTCGGCAGCCAATTGCAAGAACCGTTCAGGCTTTGCACTTGAATGTTCCGGCCCCTGCCCCTCATATCCATGAGGCAGCAACATCACCAGACCATTCATTCTTTGCCATTTAGATTCTGCGCTGCTGATGAACTGATCTATCATCACCTGTGCACCATTCACAAAGTCTCCAAATTGCGCTTCCCATAAAACTAAAGCATTTGGTGTTGCCATGGCATAGCCATACTCAAAACCCAACACTCCAAATTCTGATAAAAGCGAGTTATATATTTTTAATTTCTGCGGTTGTGCCTCGTCAATATGATTTAAATTACAGTAAGGTTCATTCGTATTTGCATCGAAAAAATAAGCGTGGCGGTGAGAGAAGGTTCCCCTGCGCACATCCTGACCTGTCATTCGCACAATAATATTTTCAGAAAGCAATGAACCATAAGCCAGCAACTCTGCTTCGGCCCAGGCTAATTTTTTATCTTCAAAGAAAGATGCATTTCTGTCTTTCAAAAGTTTTTCAATCTGACGCAATGGCTTAAATCCTTCTGGAACACTCGCTAATGCTTTCCCGATTTTCTCTAAAGACTCTTTTGAAATTGAAGTATCTGGTGATTGCTCAAAATCCTCAGGTTTTGAACCGCGCAGTGCCTCCCATTCTTCTTCAATTTTTTGGGGTTTATAGGGAAGCGGTTTTTGTTTTACATCATTGAGTCTGTCTTGTAACTGATTTCTGAATTTGCTATCCATTTCATCAGCTAATGCTGCATCAATTGCACCACGTTCAACCAGGGTTTTTACATAGATCTCTCTTGGGTTGGGGTGTTTTGCGATGAGATTGTAAAGTTTGGGTTGAGTAAACTTTGGTTCATCACTTTCATTATGCCCATGTCTGCGATAGCAGAGCAAATCAATAAAAATATCCTTACCAAATTTCTGTCTGTACTCAACTGCCAGCTTTGCAGAAAATGTTACCGCCTCCGGATCATCACCATTTACATGGAGCACGGGTGAGTCAATAATTTTTGCCAAGTCAGTACAGTAAATGGATGTTCTTGCATCATCATAGTCTGTAGTAAAACCAACCTGGTTATTAATTACAAAATGTACGGTACCACCGGTATTGTATCCGGGTAAGCCCGACATTTGCACTATCTCATACAAAATTCCCTGGCCGGCAATGGCAGCATCACCATGAATTAAAATCGCCATGGCTTTTTTCAAATCGCCATTGTATTCGTCATCAATTTGTCCGCGGGTGTAACCCAATACAACAGGATCAACCGCTTCGAGGTGCGAAGGATTGGGCGCAAGTTTTACATAAATCTTTTTACCTGATGGTGTATCAATTCGACTTGAATATCCAAGATGGTATTTCACATCGCCATCACCCATGGTAACTTCAGGACTCACATTACCTTCAAACTCGGTAAATATCTGTTCGTAGGTTTTGCCTAAAATATTGGATAGCACATTTAGTCGGCCACGGTGTGCCATTCCAATCACAGCTTCTTTCACATCATGTTCTGCAGCTGTAATAATTATTTTATCTAGTGCGGGAATTGTATTCTCTCCACCTTCCAAGGAAAATCTTTTTTGTCCGAGAAATTTTGTGTGCAAAAAGTTTTCAAATACTACTGCCTCGTTGAGTTTACTAAGAATGCGTTTTTTTTCTTCACCTTCAGGGTTATGATTGTAATATTCATTTTCGCATTTATCGACAAACCAATCGACCACATCTTGATTGCGTATATAACTATACTCAAAACCGATGGGGCCCATGTAAACAGCCTGCATTTTTTCAATTATCTTTTTCAATGTTGCCCGGCCGAGACCTACTTCAACGCCAACATCAAATTCTTTGTCCAAGTCTTCATCTGTTAGACCGTAGTCTTTGTGATCTAACATCACTGCATGGTTTCTGCGTGGTCTTACAGGATTAGTCTTTGATTTTAAATGGGCTCTTGAGCGATACGCATGAATCAGTGTTCGTACTTGCGTTTCTTTGATGCTAAAGCTGTCACCAATTCCCGCACCACCATCCTCTCCATAGCGCTGCAGTGAAAAATCATAACCTTCAAAAAACTTTTGCCAGGTGCTGTCTACTGAATTAGGATCATTTTTATAAGATTGATAGAGTTGGTCGATATAGCCGACCTCTGCGTTTGAGATGTAGGAGTATTTGTCCATTTGCTTAGATTGCGATAGTGAACAAATGTAAAAAGCTCGTCCGAGTATAAAAAATTGTATAATCGTTTATACGATTTTAATGTATAATTGCTTGTAAATCTTATTGTTCAAGTTTTTGCCAACTGTTTGCTGTGGATAAGCAAAAGATATATCTTTGCCCTCCTTAAAAACGGACGAGATCCACAAAAACCAAAAAAATGGCAGTAAAAATTAGATTGGCCCGCAGAGGCCGCAAGAAACTGGCAATTTACGATGTAGTCGTAGCAGACGCCAGAGCACCACGTGATGGTCGCTTTATTGAAAAGATCGGAACTTATAACCCGCTCACAAACCCCGCAAGCATTGTGCTTGATGAAGAAAAGGCTTTCAACTGGTTAATGAATGGTGCACAACCTACAGATACCGTGAAGGCAATGCTTTCTTATCGTGGTGTAATGTTTCGTAAACACTTGCAGATAGGTGTTGTAAAAGGGGCATTATCTCAGGAAGAAGCCGATAAGCGAGTAGCTGAATGGAAGGAATCTAAGGATGCCAAGATACAGTCTAAGAAAGACAATTTATCACAGGCTAAAGCTGCAGATGCAAAAGCACGTAAAGAGGCTGAAATCAAGATTAAGGAAGCAAGAGCTGAGGCCATAAAAAAGAAGGCACAAGTGGCGGAGGCTCCTCAGGCTGAAGCAGCAACGGAAGCGCCAGTAGAAGCTGAAACAGTTACTCCGGTACAGGATGCAGCAAATGATGCACCTACTGAGAACACTGAAGCATAATCAAATTAAACATTTTTAAAAAAGCCAATCCATTAATGGGTTGGCTTTTCTCATTCCACAAACCCTGCATTCTTCATACTTTGCAGCATGAACAATACATCCTTTTTCAAAATTGGAAATATATTCAAGGCCCATGGGCTGAAGGGAGAGGTATCGGTTTATTTACTGCCAGATGCTCCGGAACATTTTAATGAAACAACAGCCATCTTTCTTAAAATAAAAGGTAGCCTGGTACCTTACATTATTGAGGGTCTATCACTGAAGCATGACCGTGCTTTCTTGAAATTAGAGGACGTAGACAATAAAGAGGCGGCTGACTTACTTAAAGGAACCGAGCTATACCTACCTACAGAACAAAGACCTGAACTACCAAAAGGTGAATTCTATAATGAGGAATTGATTGGATTTGAAGTGAGCGATGCAAAAATGGGTAAGCTCGGTCAGGTATCTGAAGTTCAGCAAAGTGGATTGTCGCGATTACTTGCTGTCAGTCATCAGGATCGGGAAGTATTGATTCCTCTCAACACTCCATTGATCGTTTCAATAAATATGAATAATAGAACGATAAGCGTAAATTTACCAGAAGGGTATTTGGATATTTAAGCATGCATATCTCCATCATCACTTGTTTACCTAAACTGATTGAAAGTCCTTTCAATGATTCTATTCTTAAGCGAGCACAATCCAAAGGCCTGGTAAGCATAGAGATTATTGACCTGCGTCATTACAGTACAGATAAACACAAATCAATTGACGATTATGCCTATGGCGGGGGGGCCGGCATGGTGATGATGATTGAACCGATAGACCGCTGCATCACTGAATTGAAATTGAAAAGGAAGTATGATGAAATCATTTACATGAGTCCAGATGGGGAATTATTTAATCAGTCCTTGGCAAATGCCCTTAGCCTCAAAAATAATCTTATCCTTTTGTGTGGGCATTATAAGGGGGTAGATGAACGGGTAAGAGAACACCTCATCACACGAGAGATAAGCATTGGCGATTATGTACTTTCCGGGGGTGAACTTGCAGCAGCCGTTGTGGCAGATGCAGTGGTTCGCCTGCTTCCCGGTGTACTTTCTGATGAAAGCTCAGCGTTAAGTGATTCTTTTCAGGACAGTCTCATCGCCCCACCTGTTTATACACGCCCCGCAGAATATAAGGGTTGGAGTGTCCCCGATGTATTACTTAGCGGGCACGAGGCCAAAATAGAGGCCTGGAGACACGAGAAATCTCTGGAAAGGACACAAGAAAGAAGGCCCGGTTTAGCTTCCCAAGAACCTAAAAAGGGCCACTAAGTAATTTCCAGGCACTGCTTTCCAAATTCCGCTTCTTTCCCTACATTTGCAGTCCCTTTTTAAAAATAAAAGCAATGGCTGATTTAATTAAAGCGATAGAACAAGAAGCAGCTCCAAGAAGAGAGGCTTTTCCTGCATTTAAGGCAGGAGATACAGTAAATGTGCATGTTAAGATCAAGGAAGGAAACAAAGAGAGAATACAGCAATACCAAGGCACTGTAATCCAACGTAAGGGTTCAGGTACTAACGGTGAAAGCTTTACGGTAAGAAAAGTATCCAACGGTATTGGTGTAGAAAGGATTTTTCCCCTTTTATCCCCAAGTTTGGATAAAATTGAGGTGCTGAAAGAGGGTAAAGTACGCAGGGCTAAATTGTATTACCTGCGTGGTAGACAAGGCAAATCAGCCAGGATCAAAGAAAAAATTTAAAAACACTAATTATTATGGAAAACCCCGTCTCTATACAGCGGGGTTTTTCATTTTTAAGCTGTTTTGAGCCATTTTCACGCAGCCTTTTTAATTGATATATTTGTCCTCCATCAACAAAAAGCAATGTCAAAACTCAATCTGGAACAACTTTTAGGCAAGGATGCAGAAAGCCTTTTGAAGCATCAGTGCAAGACCATCTCAAAAGATATTATTCATACACCTAGCCCCGATTTTATTGAGAGGGTATTTGTAGACACCAACAGGAACTCGCAAACTTTGCGTAGCCTGGGTCAACTTTTTAGCAATGGTCGTTTGGCCAATACCGGCTATCTTTCCATCCTGCCTATTGATCAGGGTATAGAGCACAGTGCAGGGGCTTCATTCGCCAAAAACCCAATTTATTTTGACCCTGAAAATATAATAAAGCTGGCAATCGAAGGTGGTTGTAACGCAGTTGCTACTACATATGGTGTACTTGGCATGATGTCAAGAAAATATGCGCACAAAATTCCTTTTATCGTAAAAATCAACCATAACGAGTTGCTCACATATCCCAACAAGTTCGATCAAATTATGTACGGCACTATTGAAGATGCGTGGAATATGGGGGCAGTAGCTGTAGGTGCAACCATTTATTTTGGTTCCGATGAATCTGCAAGGCAAATCATTGAAGTAGCCGAAGCATTTGCGCGCGCACATGAACTCGGCATGGGAACTATCTTGTGGTGTTATGTCAGAAATAATGCTTTCAAAAAAGATGGGAAAGATTATCACGTAAGTGCCGATTTAACTGGACAAGCCAATCACCTTGGCGTAACCATTCAGGCCGATATTATTAAACAAAAACTGGCTGAAAATACAGGGGGGTATAAGGCGCTTAATACTGGCGGCTCAAGTTATGGCAAATTAGATGAGCGTATATATACAGAATTAAGCTCTGATCACCCAATTGACCTTTGTCGTTACCAGGTAGCCAATTGTTATATGGGCCGTGCAGGTTTAATTAACTCTGGAGGAGAATCAAAAGGCACTAGTGATTTAGCTGATGCGGTACGTACAGCTATAATAAATAAGCGTGCAGGAGGTACTGGTTTGATTTCCGGACGAAAAGCTTTTCAAAGACCAATGAAAGAAGGTGTTGAAATTCTAAATGCCATTCAGGATGTATACTTAGATCCAAAAATTGATCTTGCCTGATTTTTATTTTCAGGATCGCTAACAACAAAACAAACTTAACATGCCTTGGTTTAAACGAACAGATAAAGGAATATTAACTCCAACTGAAGCAAAGCGTGAAGTTCCTGATGGCTTGTGGTTTAAATCTCCGACAGGAAAAATTGTTCATACACGGGAGCTGAAGAACAATGCTTATGTAGTACCTGAAGAAGATTACCATGTTCGAATAGGTTCTGCAGAATATTTTGAAATTCTTTTTGACAATAACAAATTCACTGAGCTTGATGCCAATATGGAATCAGCAGATCCACTGAAGTTTGTTGATACCAAAGCCTATCCTAAACGCATTAAGGAATCTCAAGAAAAATCAGAACTGAAAGATGCTGTACGTACTGCTCATGGAAAAATCAATGGCCTTCCTCTTGTTATAGCTTGTATGGATTTCAGCTTTATTGGCGGCTCCATGGGTTCGGTAGTGGGTGAAAAGATATCGCGAGCGGCTGATCATGCCTTAAAAAATAAAAAGCCTTTTTTGATGATATCAAGATCGGGCGGGGCCCGCATGATGGAGGCGGGGCTTTCGCTTATGCAAATGGCCAAAACTTCAGCCAAACTAGCTTTATTGGACAGGGCCGGCATCCCTTATATTTCCCTATTAACTGATCCAACAACAGGTGGTGTAACCGCATCCTATGCCATGTTGGGCGATTTTAATATTGCCGAGCCGGGTGCTTTGATTGGTTTTGCCGGGCCCAGGGTGATCAGAGAAACGATAGGCAAAGATTTACCTAAAGGATTTCAAAGTGCGGAGTTTGTACTTGATCATGGCTTTCTTGATTTCATTGTTGACAGAAGAAATCTAAAAAACAGGTTGAGCTCCTTACTAAAAATGCTTAGTTCCTGATTTCAAATTCCTAAATTTTATTTGTAGTTATATATCAGGGCTTTAACTGAGTATTGTTGTATTCAAAAAATTTATAGATGGGTCTTTCAGCAACTATTGGCTTAGTCATTCTTACTGTTATTCTTAGTCTGATTGCATGGAACAACCAGGCGCTTACCAATAAATGGATTTTCAATCCTTATACTATCGCAAAGTATAATCAATACTTTCGATTCGTCAGCTCCGGATTCAT
>CAZVFM010000148.1:0-7003 GCA_964626095.1 uncultured Roseivirgaceae bacterium
CCCGGTATTTGGCAAGAATTGTTTCCTTGCAGATAATGCGGTTGTAGTTGGTGATGTTACCATGGGTGAGAACTGCACGGTTTGGTTTAATGCAGTAGTAAGAGGAGATGTGCACTCGATTACTATTGGAGATAATACAAATATCCAGGATGGGGCCATTATTCACTGTACCTACCAAAAAGCTAAAACGGTTATTGGCTCCAATGTTTCTATTGCCCACAATGCCATTGTTCATGGGTGTACGCTTGAAGATAATATACTGGTAGGCATGGGTGCCATTATTATGGACCATGCCCAGATTGGAAGCAACACTGTAATTGCTGCCGGTGCAGTTGTTTTACCCGGAACAATTTTAGCACCCGGAAGTGTTTACGCGGGTATTCCGGCAAAAAAAGTAAAAGATATTACGGAAGAGATGAAAGAAGTTATTGTAAGGACAGCAAAGAATTATCCGATGTATGCAGACTGGTACAGGAAGGAGGAATAAATAACTGTGCTTAGTATTGTCCTGTCAATGCATTTATCAAGCATATTTTTCTTAATGCTCTAGGTAAGTATTCAATACTTTCTTATCTTAAGAATCGTATTGAGCCATTGATGTCGTGGAAAATAAGGGTCTAAGTAAGGATGAAATTGAGAAGCTAGAAAAAAAGCTTAAAGTAAACGGAAGCAAGTACTTAGCTGTTGATGTTGAAAATAACTCGGATGAGTATTTCCATTTTCAGTTCATAGGTGCTTATGAAGGAAAACCTGTAGTTTTTGATGCCGTGATGTACACACTTAGGTTGCACCATAGCAGTGAGGTATTTGAATTAGCTGAAAAAAAAGCCGCCAGGCACTTTCCTAACTTCAAGCGCATCGCCTACCGGGAAGATGAAAATGGCAACCTTGCCCCACTTAATGACTTAGAGGAGGAAATAGGTTTGTATATGGCCGAAGTGATAGCCGAGCTTGAAGAAGAAGGGCAAATTAAAGTTAAAGAGCATGTCGCATTCGATGATGATTCGGATTATGGAATTGGCCTGGATATTGGCCTGAATGTTGAAAAAATCAATTCAGCCATCATCAATAGATTCATTAAAGAATTTACTTCGGATACCTTAACGCTTGACCCCACGCTGTACGCTTTCCAGACAGCAACAGAAGAAGATTAGCATTCATTTCTTAATAATTTTCTGCAATCAGCTAATGAAATTAGCGCGGGTACATTGAATTAAGTGGGCTTTATTATATTTGCCGCTCTTAACTAAAAATTCAATGAAAAATATCTCTTTAATACTCAATGGCATACTTGTGCTGGCGGTTGCTGTACTTTTTTATATGCAGTTCAAGGGTCAGTCAACCCAGGATAAGGAAGAAATGGCTGAAATAGCTGCCTCTACAGTACAATACCAACTTGCTTTTATCAGGTCTGATTCTGTGCTTAAAAGCTATGATTATTTTAATACTATCCGTAAGCAATTGGAAGATAAGAGCAGGAAGTATGATCAGGAGTACCGCAACAGGGCCCAAGGTTTGCAAACTGAGTTCAATAATTACCAGAGAAATTCTCAAAACCTTACCATGGGACAGGCCAGGGCAGTTGAAGAAGACTTGATGAAGAAGGAGCAGAACCTTAGGATGTACCAGGAAAGTTTAACCCAAGACCTGATGAATGAGGAAGCCAAAATGAACCAGGATTTATATAAAAAAATTACTGATTTTCTTAAAGAATATGGCCAAGAAAAGGGTCTTCAAATTGTTTTTAAATTCGACACTTCCAGTGATGTACTTTTTGCGGGAGATAGTTTGGATATTACCAACGATGTAATTGCCGGGCTAAACCTGGCCTATAAGAATGAGAAAGAAGGCAATGTATCAACAACAAGTAAGCCCCAACCAAAAGGAGATACAACAACCATCAAATAATTTTTTTGAAATTAATCGCTTGATCCGGCTGCATATGTGGCCGGATTTTTTTATTTTTTGGAATTATTTCACGCTAAGGGCCTGCTTATAATATGCTTGGTAAGATTTTTTCAGCCCTCAATGTACGCCCTGATGAACAGGGTCGTGTGTTTACTATGTTGGCCCTTGGTTTCTTCATAGGGGCTTTCATAACTACTTACCAGATTACTGCCGACTCATTGTTCCTTTCAAGACAGCCTGAAAAACTTAACCAGGCATTCCTTGTATCCGGTTTGCTGGGCATGATCTCTACAGCACTTTTTGCATTAATGCAAAGTAGAATAAAATTCACTTTGCTTTCACTATCCAGTACGGTATTGATGTCGGTGATGATTGCTATGCTTTATGTGGCACTGCACGATGATGCCTATATTCAATTTACCGATTACCTGATATTCGGAATGTACTGTTTTACAGGTGCATTAACTGCCATATTACTGCTTACCTATTGGGGGTTGTTTGCACGAATGTTTGATTTCAGACAATCAAAAAGAATTATAGGATGGATTGATACCGGGCAACTTTCTGCCGCCATTTTAGCCAGTTTGTTGATACCAGCCACTGAGGCATTCTTTCCTGACCCTACTGACTACCTGATTTTTTGTGGTGTAAGTATGGTAGTAGCCGGAATACTTATTATCTACATAAGTTTTAGTTACAAACTCATTGGTGATTCAAATGCAGCAGAAGCAAAAGAAATAAGAAAGGAGTCAAGTTTCGCTAATATGTTCAAAGACAGGTACGTGGTGTTACTATCCGTCTTCATTACCATTTCTATGGTAACTTTTATGTTTACGCAGTTCTCTTTTCAGGAGATGGTAGGAGTGCAATATCCCAACGAAAGAGAACTTGCCAACTTCCTGGCCTATTTTAGTTTAGCTATTCAGGTAATGTCGCTCATTATGCAAACATTTGTTAACGACCGTATAATCAGCAATTATGGACTAAGAATTTCTCTTTTCATTTTACCGGTTGTTGTGAGTGTTTTTGTCATTGCAGCACTCATTTCAGGGATGGCTTTTGGATATGAAAAAGGTGCGGCACCCCAGGGTTTTGTGTTTTACTTTCTGTTAATTTCTCTTAGTCGTTTATTTAATGCGATGTTACGCGATTCATTGGAGAACCCTGTGTATAAATTATTTTTTATACCATTAAATAATCGTGTGCGATTTAATATCCAGGCAAAGATTGAAGGCATCGTAAATGAGACCGCCCGTTTTATTGCTGGTGTACTGATTTTTGCTTTACCCATGTTGCCATTTTTCAAAACCATTCACATTCTTATAGCAGTAGTTCTTTTATTGATTGGGTATTTTGTTTTTGCAAATAAGCTACATATTGGTTACAAGAGTAAGATCAGGCTTAAGCTTGAGAATCTTGACTATGACATAGTAAAGATTGAAAAAGGCTACTCAAATATTTCTAATCAGTTACAACAAATCCTTGTTTCGGGCAGACGCTCTGCTGCAATTTTTTCATTTAAACTTTTAGAGAAAATATCGCCATCAAGTGTAGCAACATGGGTAAATAACCTGATTAAGAATGAGGATGAATTGGTAAAAAGTTTTGCGCAGGAGAAAATGAATTACTTGAAAGGACTTACTGTTTCTGATAAATATGTAATTAAAACAAGCAATGGTGCGGAACAGTCTGGGAAGAAAGTGCTCAATGAAGCGGATATAAAATCTTTATTTGCCTCCGGGGGTGAAATCACCAAAATGCGGATGCAGAAACTTGCAAGGTCAGCTCAACCGGAAGACAGGCAATATGCAGCAGAACTCTTATTACACACTTCAGTAAATGAAAACATCGCCATTTTGATCGACTTGCTATTTGATGGCAATACGGAAGTGCGACATACGGCAATTCAAACGGCCACAAAAAAAAATAACAATGAAGTAATCAATGCCTTGATTGAAAACCTGGCCCATCCGGTATTCAGTAACCAGGCTTCCAATGCATTACTTATAATAGGTCAGCATGTAATCAGTTTTCTTGACAATGCCTTTTACCGGTCAGGTCAAAGTACGCAGGTAATGGTGAGAATATTGCAGATTATTGGTAGGATTGGAGGCGCCAGGGCAAAGGAAATGTTGTGGAGTAAAATAGATTTCCCTGATAAATTAATTGCTTCTCAGGTTTTAGTTTCTTTAGGGGATTGTGGTTTTAAGGCAGGTATTTCTCAGATATCCCGTATTAAATACGCAGTTGAATCAGATATCAACGACATCGCCTGGAACCTCGCTGCAATTGGTGAGGTAAGCGATGATCACCTGGGCAAGGAAATTAAACTTGCGCTCAAAGAAGAAGTTCAAAACGACATAGATCATATGTACATGTTGCTGGCCATGTTGTATGATGCCCGATCCATTCAGTTGGTTAAAGAAAATATAGAGAGTGCAACAACAGAAGGGATTACCTATGCCATTGAATTGTTGGATGTAATTCTCTCTGAGCAGTTGAAACAAAAAATTATTCCAGTATTGGATGACTCTACTGAAGCTGAAAAATCAAAAAAGCTGGAAGGCTTTTATCCCAGAATAAAACTTGACAATAAACTGGTGTTGAAGTTTTTAATCAACAGAGATTTTACACAAACCAATCGCTGGACCAAAGCGCTTATTTTAAGGCAGATTGGAAACTTGAACGGTAGTGAATTTGTACTTGATCTCATCGCCCAACTGTTCAACACCGATAGGCTTATTGTTGAAACGGCCGCTGAGGCGCTCTATAAGATTGATCCAAAATTATACGAGGAGAATATTTCGAGACTTAGTGAAGACATTCAAAAAAGCTTGAATGAAATAATAAAGTATAGTGATAAGAGTCATCGAATTTTGGAAATTGATAAGATTTTATTCTTTAAAAGCATAAAACGTTTCAGCAATATTTCGGGGCTAACACTTAGTTATCTCGCTGACATTACCGATGAAATTTATCTCGAAAATGATAATGTATTGGTGCTTGACGGTGATGTGAATAATTACTTTTATATCATTTATCAAAACTCCGCAAAGTACTTTACCCATGGTGCTGAATCGATTGAGTATGAAAGGGGTCAGTTCATTGGTGAGATGTTGCAGGTACCTCAAACAATCAATGCACATAACCTCAAATCTGATTCCGGGTGTTTGCTATTAAGGTTTGATAAAGACAGGTATTATGAACTAGTGGCTGATAATATTGGAATGGCCCAACTAATGTTAGGCGAGTTGGTTTTGGACAAGAGCAATTGATTCTGTGTTAAGATTTTAGCCAGGTTTTGATTTAGTACCTTATTTTGGGTATTTTTCGCAAATGTTGGCTTATTGAACCTTAGTTAATTTGAATATAGGCCCATTTTTTAACTAAATTTCGGTTTACTGATTTTTTGCCGGATGCTGAATTACGACATTCAAACGGGCCAGGTTGAAGATACTACCTTTGAAGATTTCAAGGAAGGAAACCTTCATTTCAATCCTTTTCCGGGCCTTAGACCCTTTGGCCTTGAAGAAAGTCATTTGTTTTTCGGGAGAGAGAACCAAGTTGATGAAATCCTCTTAAAACTCACAAAAAATCGATTTATTGCCATATTAGGCCAATCAGGAAGCGGTAAATCATCACTTATTAATTGCGGAGTAGTACCGGTATTGTACGGGGGCTTCATGACCCAGACCGGTCCATATTGGCAAATAATCAACTCCAGGCCAGGACGATCGCCATTTGAAAACTTAACAGATTCTATCCTAAAGTTTCTCATTCAGGAGCAGCGCGTTGATGTAGAAGAAGCAAATACCCATCGGGTCATTATCAGTTCTATTCTTAAAAGTGGTTCGAACGGGTTAATTGAGATAGTCAAATACCTTCGGGCACAACAAGCCGAAAACTTATTTTTTATGTTTGATCAGTTTGAGGAGCTTTTTCGCTTTAAAAACGTATCAGACAAAAATGCAGACGAGGCTACTGCATTTATTAATTTAATACTTACTGCACTTAAAAATAAGTCATTACCGATTTACATTGTAATGGCCATGCGTTCAGATTTTCTTGGTGATTGTGCCGTATTTCCTAGCCTTACCAACCTTATCAACCAAAGCAATTACCTGATCCCACAAATGACCCGCGAACAAAAGCGGATAGCTATAGAAGGCCCTATAGCGGTTGGAGGAGGACGAATTTCTCAGAGATTGGTTAAAAAACTGTTAAGTGATGTAGGCGACAACCAAGACCAATTGCCTATTCTCCAGCATTCCTTAATGCGTACGTGGGATTATTGGGTAGAGAACAGGGACGAGGGCGAACCTATCGATTTACGGCATTACAATGCCATAGGTAAAATACACCAGGCGTTATCTATTCACGCAAATGAAGCGTACGAAGAACTTACTGCAAGAGAAAAAGAAATTGCCGAAGTACTTTTTAAGTCTACTACAGAAAAGAACCAGCAAAATCAGTGGCTACGCAGGTCTTCTCGTTTAGGTTTGATAGCACAGCTTGCGGATTGCAGTGAGCAAGACCTGATAAATGTAATAGAGAAATTCAGGCAGCCCGGAAGGTCGTTCCTGATGCCTTCTTCTCAGGTGGTTTTGAATGCCGATTCAAACATTGAGATTTCGCACGAAAGCTTAATGCGCATCTGGACAAAACTACGCTCTTGGGTGGAAGAAGAGTATGAGTCAGCGCAAATGTATAAGCGCATATCAGAGGCTGCGGCTTTGTATCAAAGTGGCAAAACCAATTTATGGAGACCACCCGATTTACAACTTGCGCTTAACTGGCAAACAAAACAAAAGCCTAACCGATTGTGGGCCCAGCGATACGATGAAGCCTTTGAGCGGGCCATTGTATTTATTGATACCAGCCGAATTACCTACGAAGCAGAGCTCAAAAACCAGGAGATGGCTCAGCAAAGATTGCTGCGCAGGGCCAGGGTTACATCTATTGTTTTGGGAATTGCCGCGCTTATTGTATCGGTATTCTTTTTATACGCTTTAAATCAATCTATTCAGGCTGAATCAGCCAGAGCTGCAGCAGAGGAACAAAAGACAAGAGCTGAACAAAGTGCAAAAGAGGCAGA
>CAZVFM010000149.1:0-6956 GCA_964626095.1 uncultured Roseivirgaceae bacterium
ACAATTGCAGGATTGAACGAGGTTAAATAAAAAGCCGGATAGCTTCCCGCGATTATTCCGATCAATAATGTAAATAGTATGAGCACCCCAATAACCAAGGGATTGCTGAAAATTTCGAAGGTAAGTTCTTTACCAGATAAGAGGTTAAATGGAATTAATGCAATTGAAATAATGACCATAGCTATGAGCATCGATATTGTACTGTACAAAATTGATTCAGCCAAAAACTGTCCCATCAATCTTGAACGCATGGCCCCAATAGATTTTCTTACACCTACTTCTTTGGCGCGATTAGCTGAGCGTGCGGTAGACAGGTTCATGAAATTAATGCATGCTATAACTATGATGAAGATGGCAATGGCACCGAAGATGTAGAGGTATTGTATGTTACCTGTTGGTTTAATTTCTTCTTGCAGGTTTGAATGTAAATAAATATCGTGCAATGCCTGCATCTGATAACCTGCTTTATTGCCCTGCTCTTTAAACTGTTGAAATGTGAAGCCAAGAAATCGCTCAATCTCTGCGCCAAACTTATTTTCGATGAATACATCCAGTGCACTTTGCACTTTAGCAGGATCCGCTCCTGGGTGTATTTTGAAGTAAGTATAAATATTAATGCTCGACCATTGATCATTGTTCATATATCCCCAGCTTTCTCCTGAGAGTATCATATCAAAAGTGATATGTGAATTATGCGGAGGATCTTCAACTACTGCTGTTATTTCTGCAGCTCTTCTTTCGGAGCCTCTCAAAAGAATTTTTCCAATAGCACTCTCATCTCCAAAGTATTTTTGTGCACCAGATTTTGTGATTACAATTTTGTCAGTTCCCTTTAAGGCTGTGTTCGCATTACCTTCTATTACTTTAAAAGAGAAGAAGTTGAAAAAATTAGAATCCGCAACCAGTATGATGGATTCGGTGAAATTCTTGTCTTCATATTGCATGGGCATTGTGCGAAACATTCCAAAGCGGGTAGCATCGGCTACTTCTGGAACTTCATCTTTTAAACCTTGAGCCATAGGGGCAGGAGAGAGCGCCACATTGAATTCATTGCCTTGCAGTTTGCCATGCGTACTTACTCTGAAAATGTTCTTACCATCTTGATGAAATTTATCGTAGCTCATTTCATCTACTACATAAATGATGATAAGCAAGCTGGCGGCAATGCCCAGACTTAATCCAAAAATATTGATGGATGCATAAGCCTTTTGGCGGGACATGATTCTTAAAGCAGTGATGAAATAGTTTTTTAGCATAATTGTTTGAATTAATAAGACTGTGTTCTCAATTGGAATGCCATCAAGCAAAATGGCCTTTTCATGATTGAAAAGGCCATTTTAATTTTAGTTCTGAACGTATTCGTACAATCACGTCCAATTTCGGTCGGCATAAGCAAGGTTTCTTACTTCATTTTCTCCATTTCTTCTTTGATTTTTCGTTCTTCCCAGTCATCTCCAAAAAGGATATTGCTTTTGAATAGGCCAATGGCATGGAAGGCGAGCCCGATGCCCCAGCCTATCCAAAACCCATATTACCCACCAGTTACCGTAATTGGAGTACTAGTTAATAAAAGTGAGGAAGGATGCAATAAGTAAATAGGTCATGACATGACTATAAAACTTCTTCAGCTTCCTGACTCTCCTTTTTGCTTTTTTGTAGCGTTGTTCTTCTGTGTTATCCATAGTTGTGGGTTTAGGCTTACAAATTATTATTCGGATACTTTACTGAGATTCATTTCAAAGAACTTAAACCAGTTATTTCCGTCCTGCGAAAACTCACCGGTTTCAATCCATATTTTCTTTATGGGGTCAATGGTGATGTCGTACCTGATTTTTCCTTGAGGCGGATCAAAACCCCATTGAAATTTATTCTCTTCAATTTTTTTAAACCATGCCGAGGTAGATTTTCCATCTGCCAGGTGAGATTTAAATTCAAAATTGTTGGTATAAGGATTAAATGAAAGCAATCCCAGTGCATGGTGCACTTTAACTTCTTTACTACTTAGTTCGTCTTGTATAGTTCCAATTCCTTCGATCAGTAGAATAGTACTGTCTAATTTGAATTGAATGTATTCATTCACCGTAGAACTGTTACTTTTACCAGGCCCCATTTGCATTGTACTTTCTCCTTTCCAGTGGCCAGTCCAGGAACTAAGTGAGTGCATTTCTTTTTTAATTTTCTCCAGATGATCGTTGTTTCCTTGTGCAAAGAGATTACCAATGAGAAGTGAACAAATGCACGCAGTGAAAATACCGGTTATGATTTTAGTTTTTTTCATAAGATTATGGTTTTAAATAAGTTTTTAGATCGTTTACATATTGCTCAAAAGCCTGTATGCCTTTTGATGTGATATGACAGGTAGTAAGTGGTTTCTTTCCTTTAAATGATTTTTGTATGGCTATGTATCCGGCTTCAGCCAGTTTATCTAACTGTACACTCAGGTTGCCGGCAGTAGCATTGGTTTTTTCTTTGATGAAAGTGAATTCGGCTGTTTCTAAACTGATGAGCAAAGACATCACAGCCAGACGCAATTGTGAATGAAGTAAAGGATCGAGTTCCTTGAACATTAATTTTTTCTTTTAAGCATATAGCCCGGTACCAAATAACCCAAAGCAATGGCTGCAGCTGATGCAAGGAATTGCCACTCAAAATCAAGCTTGAATGTCAGGATTCCAGCTACCCAAAAAATGATGGCACCAAAAATCAATGGTTTGAATTTTAATATTACTCCGGATAAAAGCGTTGGTAGGGAAGTGAAAATAAGTATGATAGGAGTAATGTTCCAGTTTAACTTACTACCAAAAGCTACAACAGTAAAAATGCTTATACCATAACTTATCCACGACCACGTGGTTACATGGTCGAGATGCGTACTATAACCTGCCCTTTGTTCCTGTTTGTAGGAATAGATAAAGGTTACAATCCATGCAGGGATGGTGATTAACCAGACCAGATAGGGGTATGGATAGTCGCTGAATTTTAAGAGGCTAAACATGCCCAGGTTGGCTAGCACCACCACCCAGCCCCAAAGCAAAAAGTAAAAACTGCTGTACTTTAAATTGCCTTTGGACTGCTTGATCATTGCATTAATGATTTTCAGGCTTTCTTCAGCTGAAAGATTTTCTTTTGTTGTCTCCATAGTACAATTATACGAAAATACTATAAAGTAGTTTATAATATAAACTATAATATTTACTAAAACCCGTTTTTTAAGCTATTTTGCATCATGTTTACAGGAATTATTGAGGACATAGGCCAATTGGTTGCTAAAGAAGTGGAGGGAAGCAATGTGCATTTTTGCGTTGAAAGCCCCATCAGCCATGCATTAAAGGTCGACCAAAGTGTATCTCACAATGGGGTTTGTCTTACGGTAACTAAAGTGGAGGGTAATACCCATTGGGTCACCGCAGTGAAAGAGACCCTGGATAAATCTACACTAGGTAGTTTAAGCAAAGGTGATACAATCAACCTCGAACGTTGTATGAAGGCCGATGGTCGTTTTGACGGACATATCGTGCAAGGCCATGTGGACCAGGTAGGTATTTGTAGCGAGGTAAAAGAAATTAATGGCAGTTGGCTGTTTGAGTTTAATTACGATGCATCGGTCGGGAATGTCACGGTTGAAAAAGGCGCTATATGTATCAATGGGGTTAGTCTCACGTGTTTCAATAGTAAGGAGGGTGCCTTTACCGTAACTATAATTCCCTACACTTTTGAACATACCAATTTCGGGCAGTTAAAGTCGGGAGATAAGGTAAACCTGGAGTTTGACATTATCGGGAAGTATGTTCAGCGCCTGATGGAAAAATAATTTCTATACCATGCAACCATTCTGGCTTGCAATGAATCTTCTTAACATACGGGCTGTTTTTAAGCCAATAGCCGGAAGTCAGGAATACTTTAAAAGACATACTTTTAACTCTTTAAGCAATGAAAAACGCATTATTAAGCACCGCTCTTCTATGTTTAACGCTACAGGCCAGCGCCCAACGTTATGTGCCTTTGGAAATTTCTTCATTCAAGTCCATTGATATTTTTGGGGCTTTTGAGGTTGAATTAA
Organism: uncultured Roseivirgaceae bacterium; assembly: GCA_964626095.1. Classification (GTDB taxonomy): domain Bacteria; phylum Bacteroidota; class Bacteroidia; order Cytophagales; family Cyclobacteriaceae; genus DAOLDI01. The sequence continues at coordinate 4,061 of CAZVFM010000149.1, forward strand.
TCAAGGCTGATAAAGAAGCTGTGGAAGTGGATTACAATGGTGTACATCGCGACAACATCATTGCCGAAGTGTACAGGAATAAGCTCAAGCTTAAGTTGAAGAACAGACATTACATTGATGACTGGACTTCTTCTTCCCACGATTATCATCCTTCGACTTATGTAAAAGTTAAACTTTATTATACTGAATTGGAATCGATCATCGCCATGGCTGGCGCCAACATTCAATCTGATGAGGTACTCAAATACAAGGATTTTGAAATTGAAGCAGGCATGGGTGCCATTGTGAATCTCAAAATGTTGAATAAACACCTTTATGTAAAAACCAGCATGGGTTCTGAAGTTTTTCTGAAAGGTAAAACTGATGAGTTGGAGGTGAATGCTACTATGGGTGGTGTGCTTACTGCCAGTTCGCTGGAAAGTAAGTTTGTTCAGGTAAGGGCAAACATGGGCGCGGATGTTCATGTAAATGCTTTAGAAGAAATAGATGCATCAGCAGGTTTTGGTGCCGTGATACGCTATGCAGGTGGCCCCAATGTAAAAAATACGAGTACCAACTTTGGCGGAGAAGTAAGGCCAAGACGTTAATTAAAAGCTACGGATAAGAAGTGACCTGAAAAGTGTAAGTAAAAAAATTACCCCTCTTTTCTTAAGGAAGCAAAAAATTTCACACTGCGCAGGTGACTGAATAAGCGAAAGCATCCGTAGCCATAAGCAGTGCCAATCAATCCGCCTACAATAATATCTCCCGGGTAATGTACGCCCAGGTATATTCTTGAATAGGCAATTACCGCAGCCCAGGCAAACATCCAAACCATCCATGGGTATTGTTGCCTGAACAGAAAGAAAACATAGGTAGCCAACGCAAAACTGTTGGCTGCATGGCCCGATGCAAATCCATAGCGCCCTCCCAGGTAACTATATACAGTATGTACCCTACCAGCCAGAGAAGGTTCATGCGATGGCCTGTATCTTTCAAAAAATGGTTTCATTAGTCCTGAAGTTGTCTGGTCACTCAGTAAAATCATCAAGCCTATACTGGCAATAATTAAAATCGTTTCTTTTTTGAATTCTTTTACGATGAGGAATATCAGTAGGGCATAGAATGGAATCCAGTTTTTTGAACCTGAGAGAAACCACATGACCCGATCGAGCACGGGATGATGTAATCCGTTAAGGAAAAGAAAAAGTTCTTTATCTAGTTCAATCAGGTATTCCAGCATATGTTTCTAATTTGCTAAAACATTTTACTCTTCAGCTCTGCCCAGTTCAGAACCCGGCACATTGATTTGCGGACCAAAGAACAAGGCATTCAGAAATAATTTATTGGTACCATACCAGTATGCCCTGAAGTTAGGATTTTCTGCAAAGAGTATCACCCGTCCCGCACCAACACCATGAACCAAAATAGAAGCTGAGTTGGCAATCTTAGGCGCTTGTGATTTATGCAAATAACCACCAATCAATGGATTGTTTGTGTACTGCGCAACTGTAGCATAAGGATTTTTGGATGGTTTGAGATAGGTTCGGTTGTTTCTATACACCGATACTTTTTTATCTGTAAAACCAAAACCAATCGGGTGCGTGATATCTAAATCTACCTGGAAGATAGAACCACCTACTTGTCGCGCACCTTCGCGTTTTTGTGCATCTTCAAAATTATAACGAGGTGTAGTTTTGGCCGTATCCTGGCCGATGAGTGTTTCTTTAAGCAAGCCTTGCTTTATGGCCCATTCGCTTGCCGTTTTTAAGGTGATGAGTGTACCCCCTTGCTGCAACCATGTTTTGATTTGTTCTGTCTGATTTTTATCTAAACTATAATTTCCACTCACCATGATGAGTACATTGTAATCGTTGAGTTTTGCGCGGGAGAAATTGCTGATATCTAATTTGGTTATGGGCATACCGATGCGCTGATCGAGCAGGTGCCAGATTTCTCCTGCTTCATAACTGGACACACCATTTCCTATAATCATCAAGGGTTTTACTTTTTCAATGACACGAAAATTACCGGAACCTAAATCTACACCTGCAATACTGTAACCTGTATTTACCGCATACACATCTAAACTGCAGTGCTTGCTAATCTCCTGCAGCGTTGTAAAAATTTCTTCATTTGATTTTTTCTGATCCTGTACCGAGATCAGTAAAGTGCCATAGCCAAAATCTTTTCTTACACCCTCAATGCTTACACTAAATGGCTGGTAAGCAGTCTTTACAAAAATATCTTTCTCTTGTAATTGATGAATGGCTTTGTGTGCATTGTAATCTGTCAGTTCAATCAAATAGGCATAGTCACTTTTCTTAACACTTGCAGGTTTGTATGAAAGCGCTTCTTTTACCTTTTCGCCTTTGCTGAAAGCTCCACGGATTTCTGCATGTGGTAAGTTAAATGCCTGTACCACACTCCAGGTGGAAGCATCATAAAACAAACTGTCGGTATAAGTGATTTGCTTTTCGAAGAGTGAGCGCACCAGTAAATAATTTTCCTGTTCGGTGGGAATGAGGTAAGCTTTTCCCTTTTCATAATTTTTTCCACCCATGCTCATGTCGCGACTCAGCTCATACACCTCCACTTCGTGTAATAGCGCCAGGTTTACAAAAGCCTGCGTGCGGTTAATGTCTTTGCTATCACCAAACACATATGCTTTGATAGGATTGGCTTTTGCCTGATTGGCAGTAGTGCGATAAAAATCTCTCCTGAGTTTGTAAAGATTTTGCCGTTCGGCTAAAGAAGCACGTACCGTTGTTAGCGAAGTGATGAACTGATTGCGGATGGTAAAAGCAAAAGTTAAAGGAATGGTATTCGTATTTTGCAAATGTCCTCTTGAACTCGCTTGCTCGAATAAAAATCCGGCACCGCCATAAAAGTTGGCATAACTGGAACCATAACCCGG
>CAZVFM010000150.1:0-6940 GCA_964626095.1 uncultured Roseivirgaceae bacterium
AGGATTTTGTTGATTATCAACTTTCCAATTGGTATGTTCGGCTTAACCGCAAGCGCTTTTGGAGAACTTCGGGAAAGCAATTAGCTGAAGATAAAAAGGCAGCTTACGAAACTTTATATGAGTGTTTGATGAGTGTCGCCCAGTTGATGTCGCCTATTGCACCTTTCTTCGCAGAGTGGTTGTACAAAAATCTTTCTGATGGTGTCCGCGCCAAAGCGAAATCGGGAAATACTCCTTTACGATTTGATTCCATTCACCACACCGCATGGAAAAGTGCCGAATTTTCGCTTATTGACAAAGAACTTGAAGAGCGCATGGATTATGCACAACGCATTTGCTCACTGGTGCACTCCATTAGAAAAAATAATAAAGTTAAAGTTCGTACACCGCTTCAAAAAATATTGCTGCCGGTACTCAATCCTAATTTTTCAATTCAGGTAAAGCAAGTGGAGGAAATTATTTTGTCTGAAGTAAATGTAAAATCTATTGAGTACATTGATGACGCTTCAGGTATTTTGGTTAAGAAAGCCAAACCGAATTTCAAAAAGTTAGGCAAACAGTATGGTCCAAAAATAAAAGAAGTTGCCGCTGTAATTACTTCATTCAGTCAAGATGAAATAAATGAATTAGAGAAAAAAGGCAAACTCACAAAAGGCGAATATAGTTTTGAGACAGAAGATGCGGAGATCGTCTCTGAGGATATCCCGGGTTGGGCAGTTGCATCAGAAGCAGGATTAACCGTTGCTTTGGATATTTCGATAACTGAAGCGCTAAAGCGAGAAGGTATAGCGAGGGACTTTGTTAACCGAATACAAAACCTTAGAAAAGAAATGCAGTTAGAAGTAACTGATAAAATAAATATTACCGTTAAGAGAAATTCTGATTTATTAAATGAGTCATTAACTCAGTTTAAGGATTATATCTGCACAGAAACACAGGCACTTTCACTAGAGCTAAAAGAATCGCTGGATAAGGGCGCTGAAATTGAAATGGATGAACACAAATTATTTGTTGAACTAACAGTTAAATGAAAGTATACAGGTATTTTTTACTCGCTTTTATCATTATTGTCATTGACCAAAGCTCAAAAATGTTGGTGCATTTCAATATGCAAATGGGCACATTTGGAGAGATCAATGTAATTGGTGAATGGTTCCGCTTGCATTACCTTCTTAATCCGGGTATGGCGTTTGGCATACGTTGGGAATCTGAATTTGGAAAACTTGCACTTACACTTTTTCGTCTTGTAGCCATGGTGGGTATTGCCATTTATATGGTACACATGGCAAGCAGAAAAGCACATGTCGGATTTCTTTGGTGCATGGCCTTGATTCTTGGCGGGGCAGTCGGCAATGTTATTGATAGCACTTTTTATGGTATACTTCTAGACAATGCACCCCCTGATGCCCCCATTAAACTTTTTCATGGACAAGTCATTGATATGCTGTTTTTTCCACTAGTTGATTTCTATTGGCCGGATTGGGTGCCTGTGTTGGGTGGTAAATATTTTCTATTCTTCAGCCCCGTATTTAATATTGCTGATGCCTCCATTTTCGTTGGGGTATTGGTCATATTGATTTTCCAAAGAAAATTTTTTCCTCAAACTGATGAAGGAGAAAAATTGGATTCAGGAAGTACAACCGATGGTGTTACAGTTATAGAGGGAGAAATAAAGAAAGAAGAATAGTTATTACTCGAGTCCCTTATCTCGCATTTTAATAAACTCCCGAACTCTTCTGTTCACGGCAATGCCAAAGCCAAACATCAACATTAGTGTGCCTAACCACAATACATTGATAAAAGGCTTTTCGAGTGCTTTCAATACAATCCAGTCTTTCTGCCGAGACTCTATGCCGATTGTGAATTGATTGGTTTCGGGATTGATATTTAACAAGGTAAGTCTCACGCCAAGGTCTCCTATTTCTTCGGGCAACCTACCCACCATTTTGTCTTTAATCATAAAAAGAAGTTCAGCACGATAGGTTTTGTTTCGTCCTTGAATTGAAACTATGCCCTTTACAGCTACATCTTCTCCCTTTAACTCCACACCATCAACTTCATATACGCGCGTAACATTTTCAAACGTACTCACATAATCATTGGCATAGAACTGTGCGCCAGTTGTGGTGGTTACTTCTTCCATTTCAGACCACTCATACTCCTCTTCAGGATTTTTGATCATCTGATTTACGTGAGTATAAATATCACGCGTCAATCCCCTGCTAATATCTGGTGAAGGAACAAATCCACCCATGTCTGGATTGATTTGCACACGAGGATACAGTGAAAAGGTTTTGCCGTTCTCCTTTCTGAATTCAATTTCGTAATACGTATTTTCTGGAAATATTTTAAATGATTCTCCCTCGTTGAATAGTTTTCTCTTTTTATAAACAATGTCTTGCTTAGCAATTACTGTGAAGGGATCGGAAGTGAAAGTCACATCATTTTTGCTGATATACCCTGACTTATGTCTGGGCTCTATTCGCTCGCCCAGGTATTCAATTTCGTAACCTGCCATGGTTTTAGGCTCATTCACAAAGAGCAAAAGATTCTCCCGGTTGAAGTCGGCCGAAAATTCGTTTGATATGAGTAATCCAGAATTATTTAATGAAACAACTTTAGAGTACCCTGAAGAAAACACAATACCCAGCAACATCATTCCTACGCCAATATGTGCTACTGCCCCTCCTGACAAAGAAGGGCTTGATTTAATAATTCCGAATCCGATTTTTGCATTGGCAATTATGGTATACAGACCTGCAAGAGTTAATACCATAAGTGATGGATTGAAAATTCTGCCAACAGAAATAACTAAAGCCCAGACGATTAATGTAATAAGTACCGGGCCATATAATTCAGACCATAGTTTTTTTCCATCTATCTTTTTCCACCAGAAAAACTGGCCAGTACCGCTAAGCAAAGCAAGTGCAACGGCAAACCAAAGCTGAAATCTGGAATAGAATTCAACCTGATCGGCAGGGGGTGCAAGTTTTGAAACTCCTCCAAAAGCTTCTACTATATTATTGAATACTGGAAATGAAGTTGGAATTAACACTTGAAAACCCATAAGGCAAAGCGCAGTAACTCCAATAAAAATCCAGAACTCGCGCGAATAAACCGATGCTTCTTTTTCGCTGCCCGGAATATGTTTCCACCTGACAATAAGAAGCGCAATGGAAATTACGCTAAAGAATATCATGTACAACAAAAGCTGCCCGTTCAAACCCAGATCTGTAAATGAATGTACAGATGCCTCTCCTAAGACCCCACTACGCGTAAGGAATGTTGCATAAAGAATGAGTATGAAAGTTGAAATAGATAAAATGATAGAAGTCTTTAGGGCTGTCTCGCTGTTCTTATAAATGATCATGGTGTGGATAGCCCCTACTAAAATCAACCACGGAACATATACTGCATTTTCAACCGGGTCCCAATTCCAGTACCCGCCAAAGTTGAGTGTTTCATACGCCCAATAGCCTCCCATTAAAATTCCCAAGCCCAGTACGGCCCCGGAAAATAAGGCCCAGGGAAGTGCAGGTCTTATCCACTCACTGTATTTTTTAAACCATAAGCCTGCAACAGCATATGCAAAAGGAATAAGTGTGCTTGCGTATCCCAGGAAAAGTGTGGGCGGATGAATCACCATCCAATAATTTTGCAGGAGTGGGTTTAAGCCTTGCCCATCAGCAGGAACAAAATCAGGTTGCATTTTAAATATCGGAGCCTCAATTGCTTCCCGTAATAGAATAAATGGTGAACTCCCTATTTTAAAATCCAGTCCGGGAATAACAACACCTAAAATCATCGAAGCAAGAAAAGCTTGAACCAATGCAAACACTACCATTACAGGGGCTTCCCAAAATTTATTGGTCTTAATAAGTACCAAACCAATAATTGCATTCCAGATGATCCATAACAAAAAACTTCCCTCCTGACCATTCCAGAAAGTAGAGATCATGTAATGTGTTGGCAAAGTAGTTGATGAATACCTGTAGGCATAATGGTATTCAAAATAGTGATTATAAATAATTGAGAAGAGACATACCGAAGCTCCGGCAACAGCAATTACGTGAATATAAAAAGCAAATTGTGCATTCTTCTTCCATGCCATTTGCAAATTGTCTTGCCGAAATTGTGTTGCCCTAAAATATGCAAAGGCCGCAAAAAGAGAAGTAACAAAACTTATGATAATAAAAAGGTGACCTAGATCACCTACTAAATAATGCACCATTAGAATAATTTAATCCACACAAATTTTAAACACCCACTGTAAGGTCTTCTTCCTGGTATTTTGAAGGGCACTTTAACAAAATTTTATCTGCTACAAAAATATCCCCCCTATAAGCACCTATAACAACCACTTGTTCCGATCGGGTAAAATCGGGAGGCATAGGTTCGTTATAATAAACCTTCTGCTCCCTTGTAGCCTCATCAATCATTACAAAAGTAAATGAGAGTTGATCATCGCCTGTTTGAATGCCAACTACTTCTCCAGTCTCTGCTTTTTTGAGTTGGCCCACTACATGGATTTTATTCTTGTTTCCGGCAGCAGCCATTTCATAAGCCTCGCCAAAAGTTACATAGGTGCTGGCATCGCCTGCAGATATAATCATAATAGCGATGGCAATGGCAATAACTCCTATGGCTAAAATGTGCGATTTCTTCATACTAAAAAATTCAACAAGAAATTATTCAATTGGTTTACTTTTGTTTTAGTTGATCTTCCAGCCTCGTAATCTTTCTGTCGAGACTTATCAGGTAAATAATAATCCCAACAAAAATAACAGCTATGATGGCCACCACAACATAAATCTTACCTTCGGCTCTTAATCCGTCAGCCATAGCAATCTTTTCCTGTGCTAATGCAGGCAAAACATCGATTAAAACAAATACAAAAACTACAATATATTTTTTAAGCATATCAATTATCTTCTATTAATACAGATTCGATTCTCTTCAAACGAATCTTCAGGCTTGCTATCCAAACACCCAACAATATCCAGCCGGCTACCGCTGGGTAAAAGACCATGCGCATTTTACTGTCGAGATCATATACATTAAATCCGGGATTTCCACCACTACCCGGGTGCATGGAGCTTGTCATTCTTGGAATAATGAATATCAGTGGGATCATTGCTGCAAAAGCAAAGATATTGTAAACAGCTCCTAATCTTGCTTTTTGTTCTTCATCTTTTAGAGACCCCCGCAAAACAAAATAAGCGAGGTAAACCAAAAGGGCTACTGCCGCTCCGTTTTGTTTAGGATCGCCATGCCATGGAGAACCCCAGGTATAATTGGCCCAAAGCATACCCGTAATAATTCCCAATATACCCAATGCAGTTCCAGTATGCGCAAAAGAAGCAGAGGCTATGTCATTCATTCTATTTGGATTGATGAGGTATTTTACCGCATAAACCACAGAAGTTAAGTACAGAATCACCATACCGAACCACATCGGCACATGAAAATAGAGTGCCCTAATAGTCTCATTTACAATGTTTAATCGAGGTACTGGCATGAGCAGGCCGGCAAACATGACATACAGCAGCAACAGAACACACAATATTTTCCACCAATTTTTCATTCTTCTTTTAGTTGACAGTTGACAAGCTAGCAATTGACAAAATTGTCAACTGCCTAGTGAGATTTGTCAATTGGTTTAACTGCGCCAAATATAAGGGAAGAGAAGGTATGAGACCGTGACTGAAATCATATTTATAGCTCCTAATGTGAGTAAATCAGTATAATTCAGTGAAAGTTCCAGGCCTTCTACACAGTTTCTGGTAATTCGAATGGCAATTAATAAGATAGAGATGATAACCGGAAAGCTCAATACAGCCATCAATACATGACTATTACCTGCCTTTGCAGCAAGACCCGATACCAAGGTCAAGGAAGAGGCAAATCCTATAGCTGCCAATAAAATGGTGAGAATAAAGACCCATGTATGTTGGATAGGGTTGAAAACCAGCAGACTAAACAATAAGTAAGTAATACCTAATAATAGCGTACAAAGAATAGTATTGTACACGATTCGTGTAATGATTAGTACCTGTGCCGAAACAAGGCTATAATAATAAATGCCCAAGCCCCGACTTTCGGAAAGAAAACTTTTTCCCACCGCATTGATAGCTGTAAAAAGGGCAATAATCCAGTATAGTGCGCTCCAAACAGCCGGGTTGATAAGGTTCTGTTTTAGGTTAAATGTGAAGTAAACGATAAGTACTGTACTGAATAGGTAAAGTGTTATCCCGGAAATGGCAGAGCGATCCCGGTATTCCTGAATAAAATGCCCTTTTAACAGGTTTGCAAAATTTTTCAACTATCTGATTTAATTAAACAAGGGCGAAATTTAAAGTATTTGAGCAGCATTAGAAACAAGGAATAAGTGCGTCAAATAGTGCTTATTTCTATCTTTAATTTTAGCTGATAATCAATGCAGAAACCTTACTTTTGCAAGCTTAAAAAGGTTCAATACAGCATTTTTTAATGGATTTTGCTCAGAAAGAAATATTGGTTACAGGGGCAGCTGGCTTCATAGGCTTCCACCTCAGTCAGAAACTTTGTAGCATGGGCTATCGGGTCAGCGGACTTGACAACCTAAATAACTATTACGACCCGGCATTGAAACAATCCCGGCTGGATATATTGTTAACGCGCCCTAATTTCCACTTTTATAAAATTGACCTTTCAGATAAACAAAAGATAGACGAGCTTTTTGCCAAAAATCGATTCCATTATGTAGTACACCTTGCGGCCCAGGCGGGGGTAAGGTATTCTATCCAAAATCCATATGCTTACCTGGAGAGTAATCTTACCGGGTTCCTAAATATCCTCGAGGCTTGCAGACATAACAAACCAACACATCTTGTTTATGCATCATCCAGTTCTGTTTATGGTGCAAATAAAAAAATGCCATTTTCCATTCATGATAATGTAG
>CAZVFM010000151.1:0-6841 GCA_964626095.1 uncultured Roseivirgaceae bacterium
GCTGATTTCCTTACGCTTGACCCGGAACTGGCCGCTGGCATGGAAGCGCGCATTGCCCTGAACGTTTCTTCCATTCTAAGGGAAGAATCTCATTTGAACAAAGTAGCTGATCCAACAGCAGGAGCTTACTTCATTGAGAACCTAAGTGTACAAATCAGCCAGCTTGCATGGAATAAGGTGCGTGAAAGTATTCCGCTAAAAGATTTATCGTTTGATGAGCCTCACTCAGCTAATCCCTCTTCCGGATCATCCTTAACCTGGGCTTCAGCGGAAGGTATTTCCGTAAAGCCGATATACAAGGCTTCCGATCTTGCCCAATATGAACACTTACAATTTACCGCAGGCATAGCACCTTACTTACGAGGTCCGTATGCATCCATGTACACCGTAAGGCCCTGGACCATCCGGCAATATGCTGGTTTTTCTACTGCCAGAGATTCCAATGCATTTTATAGAAGAAATCTTGCGGCCGGACAAAAAGGACTTTCTGTTGCGTTTGACCTGGCCACCCACAGGGGCTATGATTCTGACCATCCGCGCGTTGCAGGCGATGTTGGCAAAGCGGGTGTGGCCATCGACTCGGTGCTTGACATGAAAATATTATTCGATCAAATTCCACTGGATCAAATGTCAGTTTCTATGACCATGAACGGGGCCGTCATTCCTATCCTGGCATTTTATATAGTAGCTGCTGAAGAACAAGGCGTAAAACCTGAACAACTAAGTGGTACCATTCAAAACGATATCCTTAAAGAGTTCATGGTACGCAATACTTATATCTATCCACCCGAAGCTTCGATGCGCATAGTGGCCGATATTTTTGAATATTGTGCAGAGTACATGCCCAAATTCAATTCCATCAGCATTAGCGGGTATCATATGCATGAGGCCGGTGCACCCGCTGATATTGAACTGGCGTACACGCTTGCAGACGGTTTGGAATATTTAAGAACAGGCATCGCTGCAGGAATTCCCTTAGATGATTTTGCCCCCCGACTATCTTTCTTCTGGGGCATTGGCATGAATTTCTACATGGAGATTGCCAAGATGCGTGCCGGCAGGTTACTTTGGTCAAAACTGGTAAAACAATTCAATCCAAAGAATGAAAAGTCAATGGCATTGCGCACACATTGCCAAACATCGGGATGGAGTCTTACCGCGCAAGATCCCTACAACAATGTGACACGTACCTGTGTGGAGGCTATGGCCGCGGTGCTAGGCCATACACAATCATTGCACACCAATTCATTGGATGAGGCCATGGCCTTGCCAACCGATTATTCTGCACGAATTGCAAGGAACACGCAAATTTATCTTCAGCAATATACCGGCATTACTAAAACCGTTGATCCCCTGGGGGGATCGTACTACCTGGAATCACTTACCGGAGAATTAGCCGCTAAAGCCTGGCAACATATAGAAGAAATTGAATCATTAGGTGGAATGACCAAAGCCATTGCCAGCGGTGTACCTAAAATGCGCATCGAGCAAGCCGCAGCAGCAAAACAAGCCAGGATAGATTCGGGTAGAGACATCATTGTTGGTGTGAACCGCTTTCAGTTTGAAGATAAAACTGAACTGGAAATTCTTGAGGTTGATAATACGGCCGTTCGAAACGAACAGATTGAAAGACTACAACTTTTGAAATCAGAAAGAAACCCGCACGAAGTTGAGGCCGCATTGAATGCATTGAGCGAGGCAGCTGAAAACGGCAAGGGCAATTTACTGGAACTGGCCATTGATGCTGCCCGAAAACGTGCAAGTCTTGGAGAGATATCTATGGCCATGGAGAAAATTTTTGGCAGATACAAAGCCGGTATACACGCCATTTCTGGTGTATATTCGGGCGAGATGAAGCAAAACAAAGCCTTTGATAAAGTGCGGAAACTGGCCGACCATTTTGCGGAGCATGAAGGGCGAAGGCCACGTATTCTTGTGGCTAAAATGGGGCAAGATGGCCATGACCGCGGTGCCAAAGTAATTGCCACCAGCTTTGCCGATTTGGGTTTTGATGTTGATATCGGGCCGCTTTTTCAAACGCCTGAAGAGGTAGCCATGCAGGCAGCAGAAAACGATGTTCACATTGTTGGTGCTTCAAGCCTGGCAGGCGGGCATAAAACCCTGGTACCTCAACTCATTGAAGCCCTTAAAAAAATAGGCAGGGCAGACATTATAGTGGTGGCCGGAGGGGTAATTCCTGCGCAGGACTACGATTTTCTTAAAAAAGCAGGCGTTACCGCTGTTTTTGGTCCGGGTACCGTTATTACAGATGCAGCCACCCATATTTTGAATCAATTGATTGCCGGGGATAAGTAAAACCATTTGCATTCCCGAATACTTTCAATCAAGTAGTAATAATGCTGCATCTTATTTTCAAAATACTTAGCTTTAAAATCCCTAACAAAAAAAACTAAATAGTATGAATAAAGCGCTGTTGACTATTGCATTAGGCTTCTGTTGCATTTTAAGTGTTACTGCACAGAAATGGGAAAAGAGCCTCACAAAAATTGATGCCTCGGTTGCTATTGGAGATTACGAAAAAGCACAGAAGGGCATTGAAAAGTTTAAAAAGAAAACAACCAAAAAACTAGGCGCCAATAACCTGTACACTGCGGGGATACACCTGCGTGAAGCAAACATCAACCTTTCCCTGGGCATGGTCATCGGTTTTGATGGCAGTCTTGACAACGCCCTGCAAAGCAGTTTGGCGCTTTACGGAGAAAACAGTAAGAATTATTTAAACACACTGGTACAAACTACCGAAGCCTGGAACCGGTATGGTTATCCGGCCAAAGCCAGACAAACCATTGATAAAGCAAAAGAAATTTACAAGACTACAAATACTGAGGATGAAATGCTGATGGCACAAATTGATGTAGCTATGGCAGAGGCCTTGATAGGCCAGGGTTATTACAATGAAGCGCTTGGTTTATTAAGTATCTACGACAATCATTATGCTGGTCGCGCAGTTGACAGAGAGAGTACCGTTGATCCATCGGGCAAACTGAAAACCGTACGATTGGAAGAAGATGAAATCAAAGTACGTTACAACGACTATGCACGCTTCCTGCGATTACGTGCCGATGCGTATGCCGGCAAAGGCCATCGCGACAGCACTACCTGGTGGTATGATTTTGCTGGAAATTTCATTACTAAAAACAAAAGATACCTCGGAGATTTTTCTACTGCTTATATCCAAAACCAACTTAACTATATTGATTACTTCATTGAAAACGGTGCACGCTACAGCAATCTGTCAAAGATTAAAGAGCTTAGTTACGAAACCATTCTCAATAACTTAAAAGCACAACATAAAACCACGCACCACCTCGCCTTCCCTTTGTATGAGGGTATATTACTGCAATATCTTATGGATGGCAGCCGCGCAAAGTTTGCTAACCTTAAAGCAGAATACGAAAAAAATATCCGTAGTTCCTTTAAAAGATCAAGTCTATATTCCATAAACCTTCGCACCATAGAATTCAATACCAAGTTGACTAAAGACAAAACACGCAATTTGGAAAACGATGCGGCATCCATTATCACCCAGCAGTCGGTGCCACGATATCATCCCAAAACATTGGAAATACTTAATTTTTTGTATGACCTGGCCATCATTGAAAAGCGTTTTGAAAATGCTGAAAATTATTTGAACGATTTTGTGGCGATCAGCAAAGAACTGTACGGAACGAATGCACCGCAATACCATCTTGCCAAAGTTAAGCAGGCCAATCACTTACTTAACTATACAAATAAAATCGATGTGGCGGCAGATATCTACAACGAAAGTTATTTTGATAAGCTTGAGAATGAAATACATCCATTCCATAAAGACCATCTAACCATACTGGCAAACCTTGCCTATTTTTATGAAAGCCTCGACAACTATGATAAGGCCAAGGAAACACTTAATAAACTTTCGGATATATCCGGACTGAAGTACGACAACAAAGACGAAGAATATGCCATAGCCCTTGAAAAGGCCGCCAGTCTTCGCATTAACATTGGTGATTACGAAAAGGCGAAGAAAGAATTAGACATTGCCTATAGTATTCTTGATCAAAGAAACCTGATCGACCAATACGTGCCCAATCAAATTAAAGTATTGGAAACGCAGGCAAGACTTTACGCCATTGAAGGCTTGTTTGATGAGGCAGAAGGACGCCTGGCACGCTCAAGAAAAGTAATTTCACGATCGAGCAGCATTGCATTAACCGATGATTTTAGCACAGCAGAAGAATTGGCTAACCTGTTGATTTATTTAGGCCGTTATAGTGACCCCGATAAATTATTGAAAGGATTGATAGCTGAGTATGAGAAACTTTTTGGTAAAGATTCGCGCAGGTTAATCAAACCCTTGACCGACCAGGGAAGAATCTACTTGCTAAAAGGTGATTATACCCATGCCGAACAAATTGCACGCAGGGCCAATACTATTGCAGTAAGTCTTTACGGCAACCGGTCAACCAAAACAGCACCTACACAAAAACTTTTAGCAGAAATTTATTACACCCTTGGCGATTATGATAAAGCCAAAGAAAATCTGCAAACCGCATTGGAAACTCAAACCGATCGTTACGGTAAAGATCATATAGAAGTGGCAAAGTCACTTTCGCACCTTGCACTTACCATGTTTCATGATGGTGACGATAAAAAAGATGTAGAAAAACTGATGAACCAAGCCCGCGACATCATTGCCAACAAACTGGGAACAGAGAACCCACAGTATGCTGACATTATGAAAAACCTGGCAGTACTTTACATTTCCAACAAAGATTACGACCTGGCATTTAGTGCGCTCACCACAGCCGAATCGATTTGGCTGGCTAAAGCCGGAAGAAAAAACAATATTAACACTGCAAGCATATATGTACTTACCGGAGATGTGTATTACCAACTGCGCAACTTCAGCAAAGCACACGAGTTTTATAACAAAGCCAAATCACTTTATGAGAAAAATTTCAGCAAACAACATCCTGAGTATGTAAAGGTGATGTCAAAACTCAGCAAAGTGTATTACATGGAGGGCGATTCTAAAAATTCACGCAAGTACCTTGAAGAAGCCCTGGCCAATTACGAAAATTTTATTAAGCTTTATTTCCCTGCCTTAAGTGAACGAGAAAAAGCTAAATATTGGAACACCATTAAGGGCGACTTTGAATTTTATAATACCCTTGCTTTTTCTGATCCAGACTCAAAAAACCTGATGAGCAAAGTGTACAACTACCAATTGCTTACCAAGGCGTTGTTGTTGAGCTCATCAATCAAAATACGCGAGCGCATCATGAATAGTACCGATGA
Organism: uncultured Roseivirgaceae bacterium; assembly: GCA_964626095.1. Taxonomy (GTDB): domain Bacteria; phylum Bacteroidota; class Bacteroidia; order Cytophagales; family Cyclobacteriaceae; genus DAOLDI01. The sequence goes on from CAZVFM010000151.1 coordinate 5,302, forward strand.
AGAATTGAAAGCGCGGTACACCGAATGGGTAGAGAAAAAAGAATTTCTTACCGCTGCTTTGAGTATGAGTATTTCGCAACTAGTGGAAAATAATATTGACCCTAACGCATTGCAAGTAGAAATTGAACGACTTGAAAAAGAACTCAGCCAGAAATCAGAACTCTTCGGGCAGGATTTTGAAAACAAGCGCATTACCTGGGAAGATGTGCGCAAATCACTTGGCCCAAATGAAGTGGCCGTAGAAATGGTTCGTTACCGTTATTTTGACCATCACCTGAGCGACTCGGTAATTTATGCTGCGCTATACTTGCGCAACGAAAAGTCCCAGCCCACACCCAAAGCCATTGTATTAGGCAATGGGCATCATCTTGAAACACGAAATTTCCGTTTCTATCGCAATTCAATTATTGGGCGTATACCCGATAATATTTCTTATGCCGCTTACTGGGAACCCATTATCAATGAGATTGGGCAAGTCGGTACACTATACCTTAGTGCTGATGGTGTGTACAACCAAATCAATCTTGAAGCCATACCTACCCCTGATGGTAAGTACATTCTCGACAACTCCAATATTGTGTTGGTAAGCAATACCAAGGACATCTATTTAAATAAACTGAGAACAAGGGCATCTTCTCCAAGCAACAACGCGCTCATGTTTGGCGACCCTAAGTTTTATCTTACGGCTTCTTTAGATAAAATTGCGCCCTTGCCCGGTACACAAAAAGAAGTTGCCGAACTCAACACGTTACTGAACAGTAGTGGTTGGACAACCGAATACTATTTGCAGAGCAATGCCACCGAAGACCAGGTGAAAAGCATGCAGAGCCCTAAGATATTTCACATTGCTACACATGGTGTGTATACCCCATCGCACCAGTTTACTCTTGACGATGAAATTGCAGGTAGCGAAGCCATTGCCGGACAAAACCCCTTGCTGCGCACCGGGTTGTTGTTGCGTGGCGCTGGCGACCTACTTGAAAAAACCGAACACAATTACAATATGGAGAGCGGCATACTTACAGCCTACGAAGCCATGAGTCTTAACCTTGACCAAACCGACCTGGTGGTGCTAAGTGCTTGCGAAACTGGTTTGGGTGATTTAGAAGTAGGTGAAGGTGTGTATGGTTTGCAACGCGCCTTCCTGGTGGCAGGTGCAAAAACACTCATCATGAGTATGTTTAAAGTGGATGATGCCGCCACCCAACAATTGATGGTGAAGTTTTACCGCAACTGGTTAGGCACTGGCAATATGCGCCAGAGTTTTATCGATGCTAAAAAAGAACTGCGATTAGAATACCCCGAGCCCATTTACTGGGGTGCATTTATTATGATAGGAATGGAATAAGGGAGTATATCTTTCTTTCTATAAAATCGTTGCGATTCACAGGAAGTCCTTCTAATTAATATTATGTGGAGCCTGTGGCTGAAAGTATATGGATCAGAAGTAACTATCAATTGAAATAAGTGGAATTGTTGGTTTTTTAAATCAGATTCTATCTTAACACCTGGTACACCTGATGCTCGCTCAGCCCATGCT
>CAZVFM010000152.1:0-6800 GCA_964626095.1 uncultured Roseivirgaceae bacterium
CTTTTCTGTCCGTAGAAAATCAATTGATACCTATCTCCCCCATTACCTAAGGATTGAGAAGTTACCAGCATGTGTACATCAGCAGATACCCTATCAAGTAAGAAATCAATAATATTGATCTCTGATCGGATATACGTCTGGTCGCACCACACATTTGTGCAGTCAATGAATAATTTAATTTTTGAGGAAGGTTTTTCTTGTGCGTAAGCTAATTGTACTGAGTAGAGAAAAGCCAGCCAGAAGAGCCTGTTTCTGAGTATCATAGATTTAGGTATTATGCAAATCCTAACGTAAATACATCCTATAAGTTGTAGAATGCACAAAAAAATACTGGTATTTTACCTGATAATCAACCTATGCTTTCTATAAGGTTAATTCAATCAAAAAGAATGGATGGATATTTATCCGGTTTGTTCAACACGATACTAATCCCCTTAGCTACTGTATAAAATGGCTCGTTGTCAATATGAACACTAAGCGATAGCGTCCTTTCTAGTCTTTGCTTTATACCCCTCAAAAGTGCACCGCCTCCGGTAATATGAATTCCATTTTGATATATATCAGCGGCCAATTCTGGCGGACAAGATTCCAAGGTTTTTAAAATATGTTGTTCAATTCGGCTAAATGATTGGTCCAGTACAAAGAAAATTTCTCTACAATCCGTTTTCCTTTCAATAGGAATCCCAGACATCAGATCTTTACCCTTGAAATAATACGGTTCGGTTACTCCCTCTAAATCTTCTACCACTGCCCCTGAATTTATTTTGATCTGTTCGGCTGTAGCATAGCCAATCGACATATTGTAATGCTTTCGAAAATAATCCCTAATATCTTCATCAAAAGTTTCACCTGATGTTTTGATAGATTGAAATGACGCTATGCCAGATAAAGAGATGATTACACATTCTGTAATACCACCACCAATATCTACTAGCATTATACCTTCTGGCTTTCTAATATCAAGCCCCATTCCTATTGCTGCAGCTATAGGTTCAAAAATAAGCTTAGTCTTTTTTGAATGAAATTGCTCAATAGCATCACGTAATGCCCTTCTTTCAACTTCTGTTGTGCTGTACGGTACACCGGATATCAGGTAATCAATACCCCTAATAGAAAATCTTGGCCTCAAGTTAACACTATCGACAAGAGCTTTAAGCATCAATCGGGCCGAATCAAAATCTGAAATTACTCCACCGCGCAAAGGCTTAACTGGTTTAAATTTTTCATGGGTACGACCAAACATCTTGTAAGCCTCATCGCCTACAGCTCTCAGTGATTTATTGGAACTATTGAGAACTACGTATGAGGGTTGGCAAGTGAGTAAGTTACTACTGTCAGAAATGATTGTTTTATTGTTTCCCAAATCAATCGCCAACTTCCTTCCGTCTAATAATCTAATCATAACCAATGTTGTTACATTTGTAAAGTGTAAAAGTCCAACTATTTATGAGATTTTAGTGCCATTCAAAACTATTTATTTTAACTATCAGAAAATAGCATAATGAAGCAAGTATTGATTACAGGAGCCGGAGGTGGTTTAGGAAAAATTGTCTCCAAAAAATTTCTCAACCAAGGCTATACCGTGTTCGGCAGCGTTTCTCCGGGCAATAAAGGAAAAGATCCAATAACCCATGAAAACCTTAAACTACACGAGATTGACCTAAATAATGAGCAAAGTGTAATTGAGTGGTTTTCATTATTAAATGAAAACGAAGCAAAACTAGCTGGCATTATCATGCTAGCAGGAGGATTTTCCATAGGTAAAATTGCGGAAACAGATGAGAGTAATGTAAAGCAAATGCTTGATCGGAATTTTTTCACTGCGTACAATATAAGTCGACAGGCAGTTAAATATTTTGCTGATAATAAAAGTGCCGGGAGTTTCATTTTCATCAGTGCCCGACCCGCCATCAATCCCAGGAATGGAGCCGATTTTGTTGCCTATACTTTGAGTAAATCATTATTGCATACGTGGAGTGAACTGATTTTGGCAGAAGGTAAAAAACTTGGTGTACGCACGCATATCATTGTTCCTAATGCCTTAGATACTGAAGCCAATAAAAAGAATATGCCGGATGCCGATCAAAGTAAATGGACTAAATCAGAAGATATAGCAGATTTAATGGTAGAAATTATTGAAAACTCAGGGTTAAAGGAGGGCTTGCATATTTTGTAACTAAAATTATGGCATGGGAAGCCGAACTGTAAAGGTAGAACCTACTCCATATTCACTTTCTACAATAATGTTACCCTTTAGTCGTTCAACAGCTTTCTTAACGATAAAAAGGCCAAGGCCATTGCCTTTAGATCTTTCACTCCCCCTATAATACATATCAAATATCTTTGGCTGATATTCCAGAGGAATTCCTGCACCATTATCTTTAACCTGAATGGCAAGAAAATCACGTTCATCTTTAAAAATAAATATGTTGATTTCGGGGTTTCCTTCTATTGAGAAATTAATAGCATTCTCAATAAGATTTTCAAGAATAGTGCTAATGTATAATGGATAGCTTTTAAATGGCCCACTGAATTTTATATCGTAATTTAACTTAATACCCTTTCCCCTTATTTCATCAATAAAATCACTGATAATACTCTCAACAATTCCTGCAAAGAAAACTTCTTTAAAAACAAGGTCTTGTGAACCCACATGACTAATGGACTGTAACTTAGCCAGCATTTTATCAAGACTTACAGCAGTCTCTTTTACCTTTTCAAACAAGATCAATGCTTGTTCGTCTTTAACCGTCACTCTCGCTACTTCAGCCAGACCCAAAAATGTTGTTATAGGTCTTCTAAAATCGTGTGAGGATTTGTAAAAAAATGTATCAAGCTCATTATACGCTCTCCTTAATTTCTCAGTTCGTTCACGGACCATTCCCTCAAGTTTCTGATTGATTTGATAAACTTTATCATTGGCTTCTTTAAGATTCTCTTTCTGTTCTGAAATTTCATCGTTCAACTTTACCAATAATTTATTTGACTTACTCTTGGTACGAGAATAAATAAACAACACATAAGCGATTGCAGCCATTAAGAACAAACCAATACTTATAGAATAAATGAGGGTTTTTTGTTTTACAATAGTAGCTTGTTGGAAATCCAGTGAATTCTGACTGGCTTCATTCCTTGCATTAAGTAATGCAATCTCATTGTCTTTACTATCTAAAATAAATCTTGATTGCATTTGCAATAATTGCTTGCTCTTATCAATATTATAAAGTGAGTCCGACAGCAGCTTGTGTAATTTATGGAAATCTAATGCGCGTTTATAATCATGTTGTTGCTCAAAAAATATTGCATATAATTTATATGTATGAGCCATTGTAATATCGTTGTCATACTTCTTTCCACTTGCATAAGCCTTGTCCAATTGGCTTCTGGCCTTTGTCAAATTACCTAGTTTAAGTTCGACTGAGGCTATAGCATTATGATTATAGGCAAGATCAGCTAAGTAATCCAACTCCATATTTATTTCCAGAGATTCAATGTACAGCTCTCTTGCCAAAGCAATATCACCTTGCTCTTCTCTAATCAAACCAATGTTAAACAATACAGAAGACACTCCTCTTTTATAACCCATTTCTCTCCGAAGTTCAAGGGACTGCTTAAGAAAAGTAAGCGCATTATCAAAATCTCCTTGTGCATTGTACAAGTTACCCAATGTATTTAACGTGGTAGACTCGCCTCGTTTGTCTCCTATTTCTTGTTGAATTTCAAGCGCTCTATTAATATAATCTAATCCTCTCTCAAAATCCTGTTCGTCTTTATAAATCCATGCAAGCAAAGTATAGATCGCTGACTGATACTTTTTTGCTCCTATTTGCTCAGCATATCGCAAACCTTTTAATGCATAATCCTGAGCCTTAACATAATCTATTGATTGAAGATACAATTCCGCATATTTTTGATAGGCAAGCATCTTTCCATATTCAAAAGGACCCTGTTCAAAAATTTCAATTGCTTTATCTAATAGAATTTTAGCTGTATCATAGTTGGCTTCAATAATTTTCAGATCTGCAAATTCCACGTAAATATTTCCAATTCTAAAAATTTGACCTTCATTTAAAGCATGCTGTATGGCTCTATTCAAATAATCTTCTGCCTCATTTAGCCTAGATTGATTAATCTTTACATTTGCCAGCAATAAGGTAGATGAAGCCAACTGTGATGTATATCCAGAATCAATTCTGATATGGTATGATCTGAGTAATGGGGCTTCTGCATTGTTTGCATAGCCCTGCATAATGTAAAGTCTTCCTAAAGAAGCCAGGTATGCTGCTTCTTGACTTGAGCCTGGTATAAAGGTATTACTTAATGTTATCAGAATACTATCTGCCTTTTTATAATCACCCTTCGCGATATAGGAATTTGCGATCAGCCTTTTTATATTATTGGTCAGCGCAGTATCATTTAATTCTTTTGCCTTGTACAGTGCTTCAGCAAAATATTTCAAGGAAGTATTGAAGTTCTCTATGGTTAATTCGGCAATGGCCTTATTTAATAAGGCATTTGCCAGACCTTTATTATAAGCTAATTCTGACGCTACCTGATAAGCGCTGTCTGTATATAATCTCCCTAATTTAAAATCCCTATCCCAATACAACCATGCCATTGAATTGTGAATATCCACCCTTTTTTTAGGGTCACTTTCCTGCATCAATGTTTTATGCAGGCTATCTAGCGATTGGCCAAAGGCATATTGAAAACCCAATAGCAGCGCAATGCATAATAGCATGCCCTGGCATAGTACTTTATGCGCCAACAGGTTAGGGGGGTATCGTGTGATACTGGCCAAATTATTCCATAAACAATAATAAATGCACTATCTTCAATAACTGTAATAAGCTATTAAGTTAATAATAGCAACAAATGGAGATTCATACTAAAAGTACTTCATCTGTATTCTGGCGCTTAGTTTGGTTGCCTTGAAATAGAGATAAAGCGATCTGGGAAGAAAAATATTTTTCAGAAAATTAAATTTAATAAACAATAAGCTTTATTTAAGAGTTATTTTTAAGTATATGTTTAACCAAGTATATTTAGCTTTTAGTTAAAATCAGAAATCACATGTCTAAAACAGCAGAACTAATCATTGACGGTAAATCCTACCAATTTCCAATAATTGAGGGCACAGAAAACGAATTGGCCATCGATATCAGTAACTTGCGCGAGCAAACGGGCGCAATTACCCTTGATGTGGGCTATAAAAATACAGGGGCCACCCAAAGCGCCATCACATTCCTTGACGGTGAGAAAGGTATTTTGCATTACAGGGGCTATGGCATAGAAGAGCTAGCTGAAAAATCAAGCTTCCTTGAAGTTGCCTACTTGCTCATTTTCGGTGAACTTCCAACCACTCAACAACTGAGTAAGTTTACCAATGACATTAAACAGCACACTTTAGTGCATGAAGACATCAAAAAAATATTGGATGGCTTCCCCTCTACCGCACATCCTATGGGAGTTATGTCTTCATTAGTTTGCTCTCAAACAGCTTTTTACCCAGAATCGCTTGACCCTAACCGTTCGGCAGAAGGTGTTTATTTAAGTATTGTAAGGTTATTGGCTAAAGTACCCACATTTGCTGCATGGGCATATAAGAATGAAATGGGACATCCTGTTAATTACCCAGATAACTCTCTTGACTATTGCTCTAACTTCCTCAAAATGATGTTTTCGTTGCCTACTGAAGAATACAAAGTAGACCCAGTGGTAGCAAGTGCTCTTGATAAATTACTTATTCTTCATGCAGACCACGAGCAAAACTGCTCAACATCTACGGTAAGAATTGTTGGTTCGGCCAAGGCAAGCATTTATTCATCCATATCTGCCGGAATCAATGCACTCTGGGGGCCGCTTCATGGGGGTGCCAATCAGGAAGTAATTGTCATGCTTGAGAATATCAGAAAAGATGGTGGCGATACTGAAAAATGGATGGCCAAGGCAAAAGATAAAAATGACCCGTTCAGACTTATGGGATTTGGACACAGGGTCTATAAAAACTTTGACCCTCGGGCTAAAATAATTAAGAAAGCCGCTGACGATGTGCTATTAAAGCTGGGCGTGAAAGATCCCATTTTAGATATAGCCAAAAGCCTGGAAGAGATTGCATTGAACGATCCGTACTTTGTAGAACGTAAACTCTATCCTAATGTTGATTTCTACTCTGGCATTATTTATAGGGCGCTTGGTATTCCTGTAGACATGTTTACCGTGATGTTTGCATTGGGTCGTTTACCAGGTTGGATTGCCCAATGGAAAGAACTGCGCGAAAGCAAAGAACCTATTGGCAGACCAAGACAAGTCTATACCGGTCATACAACAAGGCCCTATACAGCAATAAATAAGAGATAGGAAATTAATAATAAAGAAATAGCTAAAAGGCTGGATTAATTCCGGCCTTTTCTATTTTAGCAACATGGAACTGAAAGAACAATTTGAAGCTGCTAAAGCTAAAACAGAAAAATTCGATCAAAGACCTTCAAACGAGGAACTTCTCGAATTGTATGCCTTGTTTAAGCAGGCTACTGAAGGAGACCTTACTGGAGAAAGACCCGGAGGTTTTGATTTTAAAGCCATCGCAAAATACAATGCATGGGAATCAAAAAAAGGAACCAGTAAAGATGCCGCCATGCAGGCATACATCATGCTGGTAGATAAGTTGCAAATGCAATACACCTGATTGTTTTGGAACTTTACTATCAAAAGGGTATCGATGAAGGAATACACTGGCTCGATAAAGATGAATCTCGCCACGCCATAAAAGTACTTCGGCATAATGCCGGTGATGAAAT
>CAZVFM010000153.1:0-6792 GCA_964626095.1 uncultured Roseivirgaceae bacterium
CAACAACTGGATTTTTGTTTTTCAGGAATGGTGGGGATTGAATGACAACATTAAAGCCGAGTCTGAAAAATTGTTTAAAGACCTGGGTAATGTGAATGTTATCGCATTGGATATGTATGATGGCGACCTGGCCACTACACGTGAAGATGCGGGCAAATTTATGGGCGCCTTCAAACAAGAAAGGGGTAATGCCATTATTAAAGGTGCGCTTGACTATGCAGGAAAAGATGCTAAAGTTGGGACAATAGGTTGGTGTTTTGGTGGTGGCCAGGCACTTCAGGCGAGTCTGGTATTAGGAAAAAATGCTGCAGCCTGTGTGATGTATTATGGTATGCCCGAAGAAAATGTTGATCGTCTGAAAACCTTAAACACCGATGTATTAAACATATGGCCAACACAAGATGCCTGGATTAATAAAGAGGTAATGGATAAATTTGAAAAGAATATGAATGCTGCCGGCAAAAACCTAACAATTAAATCATATGAAGCGAATCATGCCTTTGCCAATCCAAGTAATCCCGGCTTTAATAAAGAGGCTACTGCTGATGCGTACAAACATACTTTGGAATTTTTTAAGAGCAGATTAAAATAAAATAGAACTGATTAAGCATCAAAAAGCCCACAGCAATTGCTGCGGGCTTTTCATTTTTGCACACACCTGTTTTCATTCCAAATGTTTTTTCAGGTGTCTATTAATTTTCGATTTGTTGTAACCAAAAATTTTCTCCACAATAACACCTTCTTTGTCAATAAGAAAATAATAGGGAAATCCATTTATCTGGTACTCCTTCATTTTTTGATCCTTATTTTCAATTTCCCAAAGTGTAAGCCAGTTCACATCAATGTTTCGGCTTATTGCCATCTGTATCCAGCGCTCGCGGTAATCATCGATATGAAAGGTGACTACTTCAAGTTCCTCCTTGTATTTGTTTTGTATTTCTGATAAGTGTGGATATGATTGCCAGCATGGTCCGCAGGCAATATGTGTAAAATCAAGTAAAACATATTTCCCTTCAAAATCAGATAATTGAAGCATTTCTCCCGACTCATTTTGCGCAGAAAAATTAATTGCAGAATCTCCTACTCTGATTTTATCTTTTGATGTTAAGCCTTGGGCAATTGCTTCAGTAATCGAAAATAGAAATGCCAGTACAATTAATATCTTCATCGGCTTGGTCAATTATATTGCAAGATAAAATTCACGGATAATCATGCAACATTTCAATGGCTTGTGTTAATCTTTTCAATTCAAGCGAGCGATACAAATATTTTTTGGCTTCAACAGAATTGCCTAATGCTTCGGAAAGTACTGCGCAATTATAATTGGCACGGGCTACATCTTCTGAATTTTGTCCGCTGGTATATAATATGCTTTCATTCAGCGCGCGCAAATAATCCCCAGCCTTGACCATTGGCTTAATATTACCTATTCGCTTGCTGAGAAAAAGCATTCTGTAACGTGCTTCCTGACCAGGGAAATAATAATTAAGGTACCTTCTACTGTTTTCAAAAGTGATTTCAGTTGCATCATCACTCTTCTTTACTATGTTAGGCCCTGCTGCCAATAAACCGCTTAGTACAATCCGGGAAGAGTGGTAGCGACTGATTTCTACTTTGTTCTCCTGAAAAAGGCCCATATCATCATACCAGGCATAATCCATTCTGGACTCTATATCATAATATGCTGTTCTGCTTTTACTCCCATCACTATCTCTGCTTACTTCAACACCCGTTTGATTAAAATAGACATCGAAGGAGGTAATTACTGCCGCATCTGTTGCCTGAAATTCGTTCATCAATTCTTTAATAAACCGATCTCTTTCTCCGGCACCCAAACCCTTTACATCCAGGTTTCTTACTGGCATTGCTTCCAAACCTGTTCTCTTATTGATATCCTCCGCCATGCGGATAAGTGAAACATCGAGCAGGTTATTGAACAATTTTTCCTTTTTACTTCTGTACTTTTTAGCGCTTATATCGCAAAGATTAATCAACAATACCCGATTGGGCTCAACCTTATAAATGGGCTGGGTAGGCACATAGGTTTGAATTGGATGCAAACTTCCGCAAGAACTTAAAAGGAGCATACCTATAATAAAATGAATGCTCTTTTTCCTTGTATTCATATACTCCTTACCTGTAACCCTTTTAAATCATAAAATAATCTTGCTACTCCCACACAACCTTTCCCTCTTTGTTAAACCAGCCTGGGTACGAAGGCAAGTGTATTTTTTCTACTTCATTGCGCTTTACTTTTAGTGTTGGCGTCATCAACCCGTTTTCTACTGTCCAGTCTTGCTTCATCACCACCACTTTTTCAACTTGTTCGTAAGCTTCAAGCTCCGGGTTAACAGCACTGATGGTTGCATTCAAGCTACCGATAATTTCATCTTTTGATTTAGCTTTCCCAACTGGCGATAACACCACCAGTGCCATAGGTTGCGGTACGCCCATGCCTACCACACAAACACTTTCTAAATCTGGATTGGTGGCCAATTTCATTTCAATTGGCGCAGGAGAAATGTACTTCCCTTTGTCAGTTTTGAATTGATCTTTTATTCTTCCGGTAATCGTAAGAAAACCTTGTGAATCAATTTCTCCTTTGTCCCCTGTTTTCAAAAACCCTTCTTCATCAAACAATTCTTGTGTAAGCTGTGGCTCTTTGAAATACCCTTGCGTAAGTGCGGGGCTCTTTACCCTGATTTCTCCGTCATCAGCAATTTTTACTTTTAAACCCTTAAACGGTTTTCCCACACTTCCATGTTTATTGGCGTCTTTTCGGTTAAAGTGTGCATAAATACAATCCTCAGTCATACCGTAGGCTTGCAAAATATCTACGCCAAGTTTTTTAAACCATTGCAAATTATCAACAGTAATAGGAGCTGCTCCGCTGAAAATGTGTGTAGCCCTGCTTAATCCCAGTTTCTTTTTTATTGATTTCCTGATCACATTATTGATGATGGGAATAGACAAAAGTGTGTTCATCTTTTTTGGCGGCAATTTCATTTCAATCTTCTCACGAAACTTGGCCCAAATGCGGGGCACAGCAAAAAACAGGGTGGGTTGTGTATCGGCCAGATTTTGCGCGAAGGTTTCCAGACTTTCTGCAAAAGAATAAGTAGCTCCTAAGTACAATCCTGCCATTTCAATACCAATACGCTCTGCAATATGGCTCAATGGTAAGTAAGAAAACATCTGCGGTTCTTTATTCATATCCAGACCCAGTTCAGAAATGGCAATGCCAATGGTGGAATTAAAGTTGCCAACGCTATGCATCACACCTTTAGGTTTTCCGGTGGTACCAGAGGTGTACATAATCGTAAGTCTGTCTTCCTGATTCCATTGATGCACCTGTGTAATGGGTTCATACTTTTTCACCCACTCTTCCCAGGTGTTCGACTCATTAATCCCGTATGCGCTAATACTCAGTTTGATTATATCGGTAGGTATACCAGCTTTTTGTGCGCTGTAGTCATCGAGTTTTCCAACCAGAATTAATTTTGATTCACTGTGTTCAAGAATAGGTTCTATGCTATGCGCAGTAAGAGTAGGATAAATAGGGATAGAGATGCATCCTGCCATCATAATGGCCAGATCGAACATAATCCACTCCGCACAATTTTTTGATAAGATCGCTACATGACTTCCGGGGACCATTCCTTGCGCATGAAGACCGCCTGCTATACGCCTGATTTCATTGCCGGCTTGGGCAAAAGTCCATTCTTTGTATTGTCCATTTATTGGCTGACGGAAGAGTACCTTCTCGGGGGTTTCTTGCTCCCACTTCAAAAATGCTTCTACTGGTGAATTCATGGTTGTTTTATGCTTAGTTGGGCAATCAATTTAATAATTTTGATTTGATTGAAAAGCATCTTTTCAAATCCTACTTTGCAATTATGAGTGAACAAAAGACCCTTTTCCTGCTGGATGCCTATGCCCTTATTTATCGTGCGCATTTCGCATTCACAAAAAACCCCAGAATCAACTCAAAAGGACGCAATACCAGTGTTCCCTTCGGGTTTACCAACTCCATGCTTGAGGTAATTCAAAAGAAAAAACCCTCACATATCGCGGTTGCTTTTGATACGCCCGCGGCTACTTTTCGGGATGAGATTTTTGAAGATTACAAAGCCAACCGCCAGGAAAGCCCTGAAGACATAAGCTACGGAACCCCCATTGTTAAGGAAATTATCAAGGGATTTAACATTCCCATTCTCGAGCTTGATGGCTTTGAGGCTGATGATGTTATTGGAACCATAGCCAAGCAAGCTGTTAATAAGGGTTTCACAGTGTACATGATGACCCCTGATAAGGATTTCGGTCAGTTGGTCGAGGAAAAAATTCTATTGTATAAGCCTGCTTACATGGGAAATGCAGTGGATGTGCTCGGCCCTAAAGAAGTGTGTGCAAAATGGGACATTGAAAATGTAGATCAGGTGAGAGATATGCTCGGACTCCAGGGCGATGCATCGGATAATATTCCCGGTGTACCTGGCATTGGACCAAAGACTGCAGCTGCCTTGCTAAAAAAATACGGAAACATTGAAGGGGTTGTTAAACATGCCGGGGAACTGAAAGGCAAACAAAAAGAATTAATGACCGATTACGCTGAACAGGCGTTACTGTCTAAAAAATTAGCCACGATAATTACCGATGTACCAGTTGCGTTCGATGAAGAAGCATTGCGCTATACGGGTCCTGAGCCTGAAAAACTCAAACCTATTTTCCAGGAACTCGAATTCAAAACCATGGCAAATAGGATATTTGGTGAAGCTGATGTAACAAGCGCCCCTCAAAAGAAATTAGCATCGCAACTCAGTATGTTTGAAAGTGCTTCATCAAAAACAGAAAAAAAAGCTGAAGTAGTTGAGGCCTCAGACCTCAGCGCTGTAATGACAAATTATCACTTGATAGATTCTGAAGAACTGGCCCACGACTTGTGTGGCTACTTGCTAAAGCAAAAAACTTTTTCAATCGATTTAATAACCGATAATGCAGTAAATTTTGATTATACCATTCAGGCTATCGCCATCAGTTACAATAAAAACGAGGCCTACTTCATTCCTCTTGACGATACGAAAAAGGCAAAGAAAATACTTCATGCGTTAAATCCCGCTTTTAATAAAGAAGGCATTACTAAAGTCGGATACAATATTAAGCTTGCTATGCTCGCATTGAAGAAGGAAAGTGTTGATGTGACCGGGCCCTATTTTGATGTAATGTTAGCGCATTACTTGATAGAACCTGAATCATCACATGACCTGGGAATCATTTCAGATCAGTACTTGCATTACCAACTACTTCCATCCATTGGTGATGATTTGCATGATTGGTTATGTGAACGTGCTGATGTTTGTTTGCAATTAAAAACTGTTCTTGAAAAAGAAATAGAAAAGCGCAAACACAGTAAACTTTTGCAAGATATAGAAATGCCTTTGGTAAAAGTGCTGACAGATATGGAGTATGAAGGAGTGAAAGTAGATACTGAAGTGCTGGCGGGAATGTCCGAAAACTTAAGGGCTGATAGCGAGCAGGTTCAAAATGAGATTTTCAAAATTGCGGGAGTTGAATTTAACATTGCTTCACCAAAGCAATTAGGTGAGGTTTTATTTGAAAGAATGAAACTCATTGAGAAGCCAAAGAAAACTAAAACCGGACAATACGCTACGGGGGAAGAGATCATGGCCAAGCTGGCGTTTGAACATGAAATAGCAAGGAAGATTCTTGATTTTAGAGAAATGGAGAAACTACGATCCACTTATGTGGATGCTTTACCTAAAATGGTAAGTAATTTCGATGGCCGCATTCATACCGATTACCGCCAGGCAGTTGCGGCAACAGGAAGATTGAGTTCAAATAATCCCAACCTGCAAAACATCCCCATCAGAACAGAGAAAGGAAGGCAAATCCGTAAAGCCTTTGTTGCACGTGATAAAGATTATCTCTTTATGTCAGCAGATTATTCACAAATTGAATTGCGCATTGTGGCTTCTTTTGCCAAAGACAAAAGCATGATTGATGCTTTCAAAAACAAACGCGATATCCATGCCACCACTGCAGCAAAAGTTTTCAAAGTTGATTTGAAAGAGGTTACTCCCGACATGAGGCGCAAAGCCAAAGAAGTTAACTTTGGAATAATTTATGGAAGTTCAGCTTTTGGCCTCGCGCAAAACCTGAACATATCAAGAACAGAAGCTGCAGAAATCATTGAGGCTTATTGGAAAGAATTTCCGGCCATCAGGAAATATATGGACAATGCCATTGAAAAGGCGCGTGAAACTGAGTATGTAGAAACCATTACCGGCAGGAGGCGCTACCTTCGCGATATCAACTCCCGCAATTTTTCTACCCGCAGTTTTGCTGAACGCAATGCTATCAATGCTCCTATACAGGGAAGCGCTGCAGACATTATTAAGCTGGCCATGGTGCATATTCATGAATGGCTACTTAAAGAAAAACTCAAAACTAAAATGATTATGCAGGTGCATGATGAATTGGTTTTCGATTTGCATAAAGACGAACAGGAACATGTAAAGAAAAATATAATCAAGCTCATGGAAGGTGCAGCCCAATTAGAAGTACCAATGCAGGTTGAAGTGGGTGTTGGTAAAAATTGGTTGGAGGCCCATTAGTATTTAAACCACGGAGAACACGGAGAAGCACAGAGTTTATGATTGAAAATCAGATTACTGAGAAAATTATCGGGGCCTCCATAAATGTTCACAAAGAGTTAGGACCTGGATTATTGGAATCTGCCTATGAAGAATGCTTATATTTTGAACTTGTTCATAA
>CAZVFM010000154.1:0-6730 GCA_964626095.1 uncultured Roseivirgaceae bacterium
GTAAATCCCCAGAGTACAGATTGCGCGAAAGCTTGCTCTACGGAGTTACGCTCATCTACATTATCTGTTATAGCACGGTATTGGTAATTGGGTTGTAGCATCAACACCTTGCTTCCTCTTCTGTCAAATTTGACAATGCGTCTACTGCCCAGTTGCCCTCGGTCTAAGCCAATATCATTAGAACCTAAGCCGGCTGGTAAAGAATTAACGTACAAAAATTCCGTGTCCAGTTTATCAATCAGCAACCAAATCTTGTCTTGCTTTTCATCATAATAAAAATCGAAATAGCCGGGGTAATGTTGCATCTCTTTCACCTTTTCAGCCAAGCCAACTACTTTGGCAGGAGCCTTCGGCTCATCTTTTACTTCTTGCTTCTTCTTTTGGGATGCTACAGGCGCGATAAATAAAACAGACGCTAACAGGCTAAGTAAAAATTGTTTCATGATCATTTGAGTTTGACTGAAATCTAATGAAATATATCCCTAAGCACAATGGAATTATTAGATGAGTGCAATCTATTCTTGATTGAATGGTTATAATTAAATACCTTTTATGTGACGATTCCCTTTTGAACGGATTATGAAGATACAAAAAGACCTAGGTCTGTGATGAGCGAAGCTGACATACAACAGGAGTACCTGGTAATAGAAAAAGCCAGAAAGAACCCGGCAGCCTTTGGTGAGTTGTATGAGCGATACTTTGAAAGAATATTCAATTACATACTTAGACAAACAGGTGATGAAGCCATTGCCGCAGATATCTGTTCGGGTGTATTTCTTAAAGCCTTGAGCAATTTAAAAAAGTTTGAGTTCAGAGGGATTCCCTTTGCGGCATGGCTCTACAAAATCGCCAGCAATGAAGTAAAAAAATATTACCGCAAACATAAGCGGGTGATCATCTTTAGTATTGAAGAGAACATGGTTAAAGATTTAATGTATGAAAGTCATGATGAAAACAAAGAAGATAATATTTCTCGTATGCTTGAATTCCTAAAAGAATTACCAACCGAAATGTTGGAGGTACTGGAGCTGAGATTTTTTGAAGGTAAAGATTTTAAGGATATCGCTTTTATTCTCGACATGACTGAAAGCGGAGCGAAAATGCGCACTTACCGTGCGCTGGATAAATTGAGATCAAAATTTAATTTAACAATAAAGTACGATGGGAAGACATGAGATCCGTTTGAGAAGAAGTCAGATGACATCACGGATGATGGACCGATATAAAAATTATCCTGAAGTGATGAGGCGCTATGAACGTGAGCAGCAATTCAAAAAGTTGATTAAGGGGATTACGCTTATACTTTTCTTGCTATCACTTTTTTTAATGACATACCTCATTGTGAAAATGGAAAAGAAGCAAGATAACGATAAGGAGACGCAAAGAATTGAACTAAGCTATACATCATATGGAAGCAAGAAAACACCCTCGTCTCGAACTGCAAGGCAGAAGAGCGATGTTACTCAACCTGGGATTATGTGTCAGTTTATTACTTGTAATTACCGCGTTTGAATGGGAGACCGAAAAGGACGACAGTAATCGAATAACACCAAAGCATTTAGATGATTACACAATATTTGATCCGGTTATGCCTGAAAAGAAAGCTGAACTAAAGCAACCACCCAAGCCAAAAGACATCAGCAAAGTTGAGGCAATAGAACCCGAAGCTGATGATATTGAAGAGCCAGTGTTTGAAGAACCGACTGAACCTAATCTCTCTGATAAAATAGGTGAGACAATCGATATCGGAGTAGCACCTCCGGAAGATCAGCCAGCATATCATTTACATGCGGAATCCATGCCCATTCCCGAAGGCGGACTAAATGCCTTTTACAAATTCGTTGAAAAAAATCTGAAGTATCCGCGTAAAGCAGTGAGTGCCGGAGTTGAAGGTATTGTTTACATTAAATTTATTGTAAACGAAAAAGGAGAGCCAACGCAATTTGAAATCGTAAGAGGTATCGGTTTTGGTTGCGATGAAGAAGCAATGCGCGTATTAAAAATGTATAAATGGCAACCCGGCAAGCAACGTGGTCATCCTGTAAAAGTAATGATGACCATGCCTATACATTTCAGGCTGAACCAATGATTTGTTCCTGAATTAATACTTGCCATTAGGTTCATATTGGCATATTTCTTATTATTTTTTATAAAGTCTTTTAAGTCTTTATATTTGCACACCTTTTGAAAAGGTGGCGAGGACCCGTAGCTTAACTGGATAGAGTATCTGACTACGGATCAGAAGGTTGGGGGTTCGACTCCCTCCGGGTCCACAAAAAAACCAAGCCTTCAATGAAAGAAGGCTTTTTGTTTTTCGTTTATTTAGAAGTTAATCCTGTTGGAATGAGAAAAATAGTTCTTTTGTCCCTTTTTTGTGCAATTATGGCATCCGCTCAGGCGCTTACCGATCCTTTGGAAATCGCTAAAACGAACAACCCAAGAAAACCGAAAGCCAGACCTAGCTTACCGGGCAATATTGTAATGGAATTTGGCAGCAACCTTCTCCTTGATGCACCCGAAAATTTCAGCCTTGATTGGTTTGGATCCAGAAATTTCAACTTTTATTATCAGTATGAAAAAAGAATTGGAACAAGCAAATTTGCCTTCGCCCCCGGAATTGGTCTTGGATTACAGCGTTATAAATTTTCCAATAATAATACCTTGGGATACACCGTTTCGCAAGCTGGCGATCGGGAAGTAGTATTGCAAGCAGTTGATGCCTCTTTTGGTTCTGTTAAAAAATCGTTATTGGTCACTAATTACGTTGACATTCCTGTAGAGTTTAGGTTTTACACCAACCCTAATGACGTTTACAGAAGTTTTCATGTTAGCCTTGGCGGTTATATTGGGGTTTTGTATCAATCTCAAACAAAAATTAAAAACAACGAAAACAGAATTATTAAAGACCAGCAAAATTATGATTTGAATCCCCTGAGGTATGGGGCGAGTTTTCGCATAGGAGCTGGGGGCTTTAATTTGTTTGGAAGATATAGTTTTTCACCGCTATTCCAGACAGGTAAGGCACCTGGCGGAAATGACTTTACCAATCTAACGGTAGGCATTTCTGTAATAGGATTCTGATCAATTAAGTTATCTCCCCTTAAATGCTGGTTTGCGCTTTTCAAGAAAAGCGGCAACACCTTCTTTGTAATCCTCAGAACGACCGGCTATCTCTTGTGAGTAAGCCTCATATTCCAGCATTTCATCTAAAGTGGAGGTGCCGGATTTTTGTAACATCTTTTTGATGATGCCTATCGACTTGGTTGGTGCTTCTGCGAAATAATCAGTGTATGCTTTCACTGCCTGATCGAGCTGATCAGCCGGAACTACTTTATTGATCATGCCTAATGCCAAGGCCTCGCTTGCTTTAACGCGGGTACCCATGCTGCACAATTCAAAAGCTTTTGCAGCACCTACTAATCTGGGAAGGAAGTAAGACGAGCCTGAATCAGGCACAAGTCCAATATTTATAAACACTTCAATAAGAGTTGCTTCTTCAGAAGCAATAATAATATCACAAGCCAATGCCAAAGAGCAACCTGCTCCGGCTGCAACTCCATTTAACCTGCAAACAATGGGTTTGGGTAAATTGCGCATAGCACGAATAATAGGATTGTATCGCTTATGCAATGAATTAATGAATGAGCGTTTCTCTTGTCCTGATGTTGCCTTAAGGTCCTGACCTGCGCAAAATGCTTTTCCTTCTCCGGTTAATACTACCACCCTCACCTGCTCGTCTTTGGCAACTGCTTTAAATACATCCTGCATTTCAAAAGTTATTTCATCATTCAAAGCATTATATACTTCTGGTCTGTTAAGAATGATTTGGGCTACCCCTTTATCTAAGTTATACTTGATAAATTTATACATAGAGTTATCTGAATAAAATTAACATCGAAACAAAACTCACAGTAAAGCCTGTAAATGCACCCACAATAACTTCTTTCATGGTATGGGCATTTAAATATAATCTTGCTGACATCACCAATCCGGCAACAATTACCAAAACTATGATTGGGTACAATAATGGATTATTTGCCTCTGCCCTGTTTAACCACAGCATCATACCTACAGAAGCCCATACTGAGAGACTATGAATGCTTAACTTAATAAAGAAATTAAAAATTGTTGAAATAATTACTAACAAAGCGGTAACTGCCAGTATTTTAATAAATACCGGATTTACAGGTAATTTGATATAAAAAAGATAACAGGCCATTGCATAATAAAATGAAATGAATATAAAAGGAATAATTCGCTCCTTTTGATTCGGCAATTCTATAGAGCTTACTCCACCGGTTAATTTCAAGATGAGAATACTGAAAAGTGGGAACAAAAAAGTGATTCCAAAAACTGCACCAAGAAAAACATAAAAATTACTGGTTTGAATGGGTAACAGAATGGAGGGGAGAAAAATGTACAGTAAAATAAAAAGATAGCAGGTCATCAGCAAGGGATGAACTATAATAGATATGATCTTAGCCAGTAATCTCACTACTTGTATTCCTTTCTTAAACGCGCCACCGGAATATTTAATTGTTCACGATACTTTGCAACTGTTCGCCTGGCTATATTATATCCTTTATCATTTAATATTTTTTCAAGCCTGTCATCAGATAGTGGCTTATGCTTATCTTCTTTGTCAATTATATCTTTAATGACTTGCTTCACCTCCCGGCTACTTACATCCTCACCGGAGTCTGTAGCAATACCCTCAGAGAAAAAATACTTCAACGGAAAAATACCAAAGTCAGTCTGTATCACTTTACTGCTGGCCACACGCGATACCGTTGAAATATCCATATTGATAATGTTGGCAATATCTTTCAATATCATCGGCTTCAACTTTGTCTCATCTCCTTCCTGAAAAAACTCATACTGAAAATCAACAATGGCCTTCATAGTTCTTAGCAAAGTCTGTTGCCTTTGTTTGATGGCGTCAATAAACCATTTGGCTGCATCCAACTTTTGCTTGACAAAGCTCACCGTCTCTTTCAGCTTTTTGTCTTTCTTATCACTTTTATCATAGGCCTTGAACATATCGGCATATGAACGGCTGATTTTCAACTCTGGTGCATTGCGTGAATTCAATGCCAATTCAAGTTTGCCATTGTTATTACTCAAAATATAATCAGGAATAAGTACTTGATTTTTCAACATACCAGA
The DNA here is from genome assembly GCA_964626095.1 of uncultured Roseivirgaceae bacterium. Lineage (GTDB taxonomy): Bacteria > Bacteroidota > Bacteroidia > Cytophagales > Cyclobacteriaceae > DAOLDI01. The sequence goes on from CAZVFM010000154.1 coordinate 5,167, forward strand.
TACAACCTCTCCTCCCGGCTTTGGATTTAACCGAATGATCACATCCATTGCTCCGGTCAGGTATTCCTCATCATCTGTCTCCAGTTTTTTAAGAATCTTGTCATAGTGCTTCTTTGTGAATTCCTCGTAACACTCAGAAAGAATTTTCCTGGCTACTACCACGTCTATGTTATGGCCATCATCTTTTCGTTCCAACTGTAACAATAAACATTCCTGAAGATTACGGGCAGCAATACCCGGGGGGTCAAAGCTTTGAATTTTTCTAAGTATAGCCTCGACTTCATCTACTGTAGTTTCAATTCCTTGAGAAAAGGCCAGGTCATTTACAATGGCCTCAAGTTCTCTACGTATGTATCCGTCACTCTCAATACTCCCTATCAATTGTTTTCCTATAGCCTCTTCTTTATCCGCTAATCCCAGATAGCCCATTTGGGTCATCAGCTGTTCGTGTAGACTGGTGCCCATGGGGATGGGCATTTCCCTGTCATCGTCATCCTCTTCGCCACTGTCTGCGTGGGTTTTATACCCAGCATAATCATCGTCACGTAGGTAATCCTTAATATCTATCTCATCATTACTGCCTGAGCTTTCCTGGTATTCGGCAGGGAGTTCCTCCTCATCTTCTTCCTGCTGCCCTTCTTCCAGGGCCGGATTGACCTCCAGTTCTTCCTCCACGCGTGCTTCCAACTCAGCAGTAGGCACCTGCAACAGCTTAATAAACTGTATTTGCTGTGGGGACAGCTTCTGCTGAAGGCTTTGATTTAGTCCTAATTTCTGCATTCCAATTCTTCTTTATCTTTTGCGCTGCTACCCTCCAAAATTATTAATAATTCGCCTTTCTTTGATAAAACTATTGAAATATCGTTTTTTGCGAATCCTGAAAAAGCATTGAGCCTGTAATTACGTAAAGGTACAATGTAAATGATTTAATTTTTATGCAGCGTATCAAGATCAAAGACTTACTTAAGCTTACACCCGCATCACAACAAGTGAGTGTTAAGGGCTGGGTTAGGACTTTCAGAAATAATCAGTTTATCTCCCTAAACGATGGTTCAACCATACAAAACGTACAAGCTGTTATTGAACTAAACCAGTTTGATGAGCAAATCATCAAGAGGATCACCACTGGTGCCTGCTTGAGCATTTCTGGCCAGCTTATAGTTTCTCCGGCTAAAGGTCAGACCGTTGAAGTCAAAGTGCTTCACCTGGAAGTAATTGGTGATTCCGATCCGGAAAAATATCCACTGCAACCAAAAAAGCACTCGCTTGAATTTTTAAGAGAGGTCGCCCACTTACGAGTACGCACCAATACATTCGGAGCCGTGTTTCGCATCAGGCATGCCATGGCATTTGCCGTACATAAATTTTTTAATGATAAGGGCTTCTATTACATTCATACACCTATCATTACAGGTTCTGATGCAGAAGGTGCCGGAGCGATGTTCAGGGTTACCACACTCGATATGAACAAACCTCCACTTGATGAGCAGGGCAACATAAACTTTAAGGAAGATTTTTTTGGTAAGGAAACAAACCTTACGGTATCAGGACAACTGGAAGTAGA
>CAZVFM010000155.1:0-6664 GCA_964626095.1 uncultured Roseivirgaceae bacterium
GGTTGTTTCCGTGATGAAACACGCCAAAATCTTTTATGATTATTTCAAACGAACTAAAATTCATGGCCTGCTCTTCTACTTGCCTAATGATGTTTTCTGAATTATCGCCCACGTATGGAAACAAAGAAATATGTGCCTTAGCACCATGTCCTTCAAAGGTTTTACCTGTGAGATAATGCACATCATCTTTTAATACCCTTACATCACTGCTAATTCCTTCCGCGGGAGAGATTACAAATAGCAATTCTTTTACTTTGCTTTTGAGGGCTGTGGCTGTTAATGTTCTCATATCATTTATATTTTGATATAACGAAAGTATGATCATGCTCTGACAACTTGTGTCAGGGCCTCACCCTAAATCCCTCTTCAAAACCGAGAGGGACTTTCTTTCTTGAACGGGTACTCTGGGTCTCTGAGGTGCAGGGCACCTGTACCCATACTATCCCTTAAACGCATTCATGCTCATGCGCAGCCTGCTGCTGGTGCCGAGGGTAGTGGCACGCACCAGTTTTCCTGTACCGTGCTTGTGTTTAATATGGTCTATGGCTTCGTAGAGATTGATGCTCTCTTCGGTATCATCAAACAAACTGATCTGATGATTGCCGTGTACCAGTCCGCTCAGGCGCAGACCCACCAGGCGTATCAGCATGCGCTTGTTGTACAACTTATCAAACAACTCCAGCGCAATGCGCAGCAGCACATGGTCGGATGCTGTATAGGGAATTTGTATTTGCTTGGTCTCGGTATCGAAATTGGCGTAGCGTATTTTCACGGTGAGGCAGGAACATAGTTTCTTTTGTTCGCGCAGTTGAAAAGCCACTTTTTCTACCATGGCAATGAGTATGGATTTCAATCGCTTCACGTCAATGGTGTCTTGTTCAAAAGTGCATTCTGTGGAAATGGACTTTTGCTCGCTATGTGGCACTACCGGAGAATGGTCAATTCCCTGTGCCTTGTTCCATAAACTGATACCGTTTTTGCCGAAGGCGCTCACTAAAAATTTAAGGGGCATCTCGCGCAGTATGGCCACGGTGCGCACACCCATATCATATAAAAATGAGGAGGTTTGCTTTCCGATCATCGGAATTTTTTCAACTGCAAGCGGGGCAAGAAAATCTCTTTCTTCTCCTGCCGGAATAAGTTTTTCAGCATTGGGTTTGAACTCACCTGTAGCTACTTTGGATACCAGCTTGTTTACCGACATACCCAGCGAAATGGGCAGGCCACTTTCTTTGATAATTTTTTGTCGCAGTTCAAGCGACCATTTGTAAGCCCCGAAGTAGCGATCCATGCCGCTGGCATCAATGTAAAACTCATCAATGGAAGATTTCTCAAACATAGGCGCAGCGTCTGAAATAATTTCTGTCACCAAATGGGAGTGTTGACTGTAGGCCTCCATATCTCCTGAAATCACCAAAGCATCCGGGCAGAGTTGCAAGGCGAGGTAAATGGGCATAGCAGAATGAACCCCGAATTGGCGTGTTTCATAACTGCAGGCAGCCACCACGCCCCTGCGGCTGCTCCCACCAATAATCAAGGGCTTGCCAAGCAAACGCTTGTCGCGTTTACGCTCTACAGCTACGAAAAAGGCATCTAAATCCAGGTGAATAATGTTGCGGTCCACACAACAAATAAACTAATAATATTAGTATGTAATTTGAATAAAAAACTAATAATGTTAGTTTTATGCTGATGGAGTTGATCAACAAAAACATTCGTTTTTTACGCGAAAAACAAGGCTGGACACAAAAAGAGCTGGCGGCAAAACTGGATATCAGTAAAGCCATGATTGGCGCTTATGAGGAATTTCGCAGTATTCCGCTCATACCTGTGGCCGTTAAAATTGCCGAGTTGTTTCAGCTGGATCTGGACAGTTTGGTCAAAACAGACTTGAGTAAAGAATCCGCAGCTAAAAACACAAAAGACAAATTTCAGCGCGGCAAAAATGTACTGGCCATAACGGTGGATAATAAAGGCAATGAACAGGTTGATCTGGTAACACAAAAAGCATCGGCCGGATATCTTTCCGGATACCAGGATACAGAGTACATGCAAGAGCTTCCAAAAATCTCTTTGCCTTTTCTTACACAACGTGCAACATATCGCGCATTTGAAATTACCGGAGACTCTATGCTGCCCGTGCAGCCCGGCAGCATTGTGCTTGCAGAGTATGTTGATGATTTGAAAAAAATAAAAAACGGTGATTGTTATATAGTGCTAACCCGCGATGAGGGCATTAGCTATAAGCGCGTGTATAATTTTCTGGAAGAATCGGAAAAACTTTTGTTGGTGTCGGATAATATTAGCTACAATCCTTACATGGTCGGGATGTCAGATATTATGGAGGTTTGGAAAATGAAAAGAATGATTGTTGCCGAGCAGCCACGCAAAAATTTGGATAAAGAAATAAGCCTGATGGCAGATGCTATGATTAAGATTTATCGGGAGTTGCCGGACTTGATGCGATGACAGCAGCTGATTTTGTTCATCCTGATTCTCTGCTTACCCGGTGAATCTCTTACACACGCTGCAGTTTATTTTTTAAACACAGAGTACACAGAGAAGCACGTAGCTTATTGATAAAAAATTGTCTAAAGAAATGGAATGAAAAGCATAATTTACCTCATTGCCCAATGTTGTTGTGCATAAGTGGAAATAAATGAAATTGCCATTATTTTGTACATTTGATATATGAATGTAAAGAACAGACTACGAAACAGCCTCATTAGAAAACTTCAGCAGTTGTCGACCGAAAAACTGACTGAAATAAATAATTTACTGAGTAAAATCGAAAGTCAACTTAAATCCAAAGAGACGACTTTAAAACTGGCAGGAACCTGGAAAGACCTGGGCGATGATTTTTTCATCGAAACGACAGAGAAACTTCACGACAACAGAGCAAAGGACAGGCAAATTGGTTAAAGTGTGACAGAATCTCTGGTAGATACAGATATACTATCCTTCTATTTTAAGGGCGACCCAAAAGTATTGGGGAAATTCAATGATTATTTAAGGAAATTCGAAGTAATTAATATTTCGATTATTACTTACTATGAAATTCTCGGTGGACTCAAATTCAAAAAAGCTGAAAAGCAGATAAGGGAATTTGAAGAGTTCGCAAATAATAATTCAATCATTCACATCTCTGAAGAATCAGCCAAAGTATCAGGGGGCATTTACGCAGACCTTAGACTCAGGGGAATTACAATTGGGACCTCAGACGTTTTGATTGCTGGAATTGCAATTGAGAACGAGCTGACTTTAATTACAAACAATGAAAAACATTACGATTCCGTTCGAGGGCTTAAAATTGAGAATTGGAAGAAATAGACCATTCATTGCTATACTCAGTTTGTTTAATCTATTAGCTAGCTGAGATTGGATTGATAAAAATTTAATAGACATCAATATAAAACCTTCCTAAACTCAAAAATCTCCTCCTTCAGTTCACCTTCTTTTGTGCGCATGCGCAAAACAAGTTTGAGTTGTTCGCCTTCTCTTTGCATGCTTAAGCCAGAAAAATTGGCAAAGTTTTCACCCGCCTCTTGCAATTTGAAGGTCACATATTGGTCCTTGTCCTCCCAAGCCACAAAGTTTCCATAGAAATGTTTTACGCGTAATTCTAACCCTTCGTCTCCTGGCATGATGCTCATGATTTCCATGAAAACCACCTTATCATCTTTGATCAATTTGAACATGCCCATCATGGCATTGCCACGTGGGTGATCCCAAACTTCAACTACTTCTCCGCCTAATCCCTTTCCTTCCCATGCGCCCACCAGCCATGTTAAATCATCTATGCTGTATTTATTTTCTTGAGCGAATAAATGAGGACTTAATACACTCAATGCGATGAAAATCAAAAAGCCTTGCATACATTTCTAATTAGTAATTAAATATACAAGCTTTGAGCGTATATCTCTTACGCTTAGATTAGTAGCAATGAAATATTTTGGATTACTATCCTTATTTATTGGATTCAATGCAGTAGCACAGTTTAATTATTTGCCCGCAGCGCAAAACGATTGTGAACTAAAAACCTATTTAGAATTTAGTTTATGCTACGATGAGACTCATGAGCAGGCAAGGTGGGTAGCCTATGAGTTAAGCGCAGCAGAACTTGCAATACCGCTCGCACGCAAAGATTATTTCAGGGAAGACAAAAGTATAGGCACAGGCAGCGCAGTTGACAAAGACTATCGCAATTCGGGTTACGATAGAGGGCATCTTGCCCGTGCCATGTATTGCAAATCCTCACTCGATGCTTATAAAGAGTCATTCCTGTTTTCAAATATTTCTCCACAAATACCTGCCTTCAATCGCAGTGGTGGCGATTGGTTCAGGCTCGAAGAACTGGAAGTAAAACTCGCAGAGATTTTGGGAAAAATATATGCGGTATCAGGACCGGTATTTAAAGATACTTTAGGAATTATAGGAGATAATAAGGTGACCATACCCGGCTATTTTTATAAAGCCATTTTAAGTCCTGAGTATAATTACAGTATTGGCTTTTTGCTTAGGCATGAAAACACGAAAGAAAATATTTGGAATTATGCGATTTCTATCGACAGCCTCGAAGCATTTACCGGGCTTGATTTTTTTCCCGCACTGGATGATGATATTGAAGCTGTTATAGAAGCACAGCTCGACATAAGCTGGTGGCAATCTCCTGAATTAAAACCTATGCATGAACCGAAATCTTCATCACAAGAATTTGAATTGGATAAACATTTGGAAGAACCCGAAGGCAAAGAGCTACGAACAAGTAATAGCCTTCAGCCGATCTTATGGTCTGTAGCTATTTCTTTTGTGGCGATTATTATTGTGATGATTTTCAGGAAGGTTTAAATTTTATTCGCTGGATTCATCTATAAAAACTTGGTCCCGTAGGGACGACATAAATAATCAATACCGCTTTTGTTTTCTTTCACCAGCAATCCAAAACAACATGCTTTCAAAAAGAGAGAGTATCACACTAAACAACAACGCCCACCAGAAATTTTCAACTTCAAAGCCCGGCACTAACCAACTGGCCAGTTGAATCATCAAGGCATTAATCACTAGCATGAACAAACCAAAAGTTATCACGGTTATTGGAATGGTAAGAATAACAAGTATCGGTTTAACAATGCTATTGATGAAACCAAGAACTAAGGCAACAAGTAAAGCATAACCGTAATGCTTTATTGTTACATGTGGTTCGAGTAAATAGGCGGTGAGAAGCACCGCAAGTCCTGAAAGTAAAAATCGAATGATTCCGTTCATATTGGCGTGTTTTGAAGACACTAAAATGACTAATTTTGATACACTTAAAAAGTGAAAAGGTAATTTTGATTTGAAGCGGAGGCAGCGCACACAATTATGTATGCAATTGTAGATATAGAGACCACAGGTGGTTATGCCGCCAACCATAAAATTACCGAAGTAGCCATTTACCATCATGATGGGATGAAAGTCACAGGCAAATTTCATCTCCTCGTAAATCCCGGAAGAAACATTCCGGCTTTTATTACAGGGCTTACCGGAATAGATAACAATACGGTGAAAGACGCACCACCTTTTGAAGAAGTGGCTCATGAAATTTTTGAAAAACTGCAAGACCGTGTATTTGTTGCGCACAACGCACACTTCGATTACACCTTCATTAAAAATGAATTAGATAATTGTGGCATAAAATTTCAGGCAAAAAAGTTATGTACTGTCCGTTTAGGAAGAAAAATAATTCCGGGGTTGGGTTCATATAGTCTTGGAAGGTTAGCAGAAAGTTTAGGAATAAAAATTAATGACAGGCATCGTGCGGGCGGAGATGCTGAAGCCACTGTAAAAATTTTTGATTTGTTGCTTAAGCGAGATGCCAATGGTTACATCGCGCAGGCATTGAAAAAAAATTCAGGCGAAACTATTTTGCCCCCCAATCTGGATAAACAAGAATTTGAACAGCTGCCTGCAAAACCCGGAGTATATTATTTTATCAATGGCCGCGGAAAAATAATTTATGTTGGCAAAGCGCTTAATATTAAGAAGCGTATTGCCGGACATTTTACCGGAGATGCACGCGAATGGAATCGCACCCGTGTGCGCAATGAGATCCATCATGTAAAATATCAACTTACCGGAAACGAACTTATTGCTTTTATTTTAGAAGCACAGGAGATTCAACGCCTGTGGCCTAAGTATAACCTTGCGCAAAAAACAAGAGTTGAAGAGTGGGGAATTTATGCGTATGAAGATCAGCAAGGCTATACCAGATTTTCGGTGAACACGGTGATGCGCGGCACACAACCTTTGATGCACTTTCCCTCAAAAGGCGATGCCTGGAATTTTTTGTGGGAGCAAGTCAAAGCATTTAAGCTTTGTCCTAAACTTAGTGGTTTGCAGCAGAGTAAAGGTTTATGTTTTGATTATCAGAATAAAGGTGGATGCGATGGCGCTTGCATGGGAATCAAAAGCGCCTCAGTTTATAATAAGCGAATAAAAAAGATGCTTGCTTCCCTTGATGAGGAAGAAGTAACGGGTGCGCTGTTCGGCAATGGCCGCACAAATTTTGAACAAGCTTATTTATTGATAGAAAAAGGCAAGTGCTTGGGTTATGGATTCATTAAAAAAGGACATCAATCAAGAGATGAATTTGACTGGCTGAAAAAGCAGATGCAGCCATGTAAAG